>JAAZMF010000010.1 GCA_012798955.1 Bacillota bacterium
CTTGCCGGTAAACTGAGCATCACATCACCACCACAAAACTGATCAACTCAAAGTCATCAAGACCACTCACTGTGGTTCTTAAGGCAGTTGTTCCCCCTGGTCTAAAGAGGCTGTCTAAGTCACTATCCTCACTTACATCTATTATGGAGCCAACCGCCCCTTGGAGCAGGTCAGAATAGGTTGTCATCTTGCGGCCATCATCTGTCTTTTCATTAAATCTCCGGCAAAGATCAGTGATTGGTTCAGTTTTTCCTTGGCAGAGGTGGCGCAGAATATCCAAGGTTTGTTTTGGTTCTAAGTGGTTCGAGACCACATTACCGTCATCAGAAATGTAGACAAGGTAAAAGGGGTGAATGCGATTCTGGCTCCTCTCGTTTAGCTCATTGTTGATATTCTTTAAGATATAAATTACACCGGGCGGAAAATCTGGTCCAGTTGAAGGCACAATGGCATGGAGACCCAGTGGTGCCTGATCAAGATTAGGATGCTTTTTAACGTAATTCACGAGATCCATCCTAAACTCATTAAGGCCAAGATCCATAATGGACACCCCGCCTGACATATCCTCTAGGTCCACCACCTCATTTTGGAGCCTCTTCAGTTGTTCTTTGCGGTACTCCAGGTCGCCCTTATCATCGGTAATAGGGTTATCATCACCGGTGGCTGTCATAATGGAGATCTTCATTCTCGTCTCCACCCTGGCCTTAAGATTGATGTAATCATCAAGATCCATATCCGGCCAAAAGTTCACAAGCTGGATTACTTCATTCTTGCTACCGATTCGATCGATCCGGCCAAACCGCTGAATAATTCTGACAGGATTCCAGTGAATATCGTAGTTTACAAGATAATCACAGTCCTGCAGATTCTGCCCCTCAGAGATACAATCTGTGGCAAAGAGCAAATCAATCTCGGCCTTTTCATCGGGCATGATCAGATGCTTGTCCTTGGATAAAGGGGAAAAACAAGTCAAGACAGTGTGAATATCCTTGGGAAGCTTAGGTACAGTAGTCTTCGTACCATCACTGCCTGTAATCATAGCGGAATGTAAACCGAATTCCTCATAAATTCGTTCGCTAAGATTTGTGTAAAGATAGTCTACTGTATCTGCAAAGGCCGAAAAGACTAGGACTTTCTTGTTCCCCAGATTCAGGGGATTAGCTATTTTCCCCCTAATCAGATCCATAAGGTGGTTGAGCTTTTGATCATGTTCCGGTGTGATTTCCTCGACTGCCTGTAATAGGCTAGTCAAGATCTCATGGTCATACCTAAGATCCCTTTGCCAAGAAAGGTAGTCCATATCATCCAGGCCAATTTGCACGTTTTTCCCTAATGTAAAAAGATCAAGGTTCTGATCATCAAGATCAAAGTCACTATCGTCTAGGACTCCCAAGCCCACAGTTTTTCCACACTCCAAATTTGCTTGAAATTCCTCAATGATAGCCATTGTCCCTTCGATCTGTTTAAGAATCCGCTCGACCGTGAGCCTAAATGCATAAACAGAGCTCTCTAAACGCTTTAATAGATTAGTGCGCATTAGGACCAATACACCAGACTCCCGATCAGATTGACTAAACCGGGTGTACTGCATGTCAGTACCGTACTTATCCTCGTACTCGTCCCTCTTACTTTGTAAAATATAATGGGTGGGGCTATAAATGCTTAGATTTAGGGCGGAGAGCTTTTGGTAGATCTCGTTGTAACTTATAACATCCGGCAGATCACTTAGACTACAACGAATGGAGATGGGTTTGTTACGCTCCGGAAATCTACCCACCTCTTCGAGGCCGTAGTAGCGTTCAATATGCTTTCTAGAGCGCGCAATGGTTACGCTATCTAGTAGCTCGAAAAAGTCAAAGTCTAACATGCCCAACAGAGCCTCAGTGGTTCTGTCTTGTACATCGAACTTGCTCCAAGTATTAAAGGCCGCCTGAGCCCTACGAAAGATGGTGTCAATACTACTTTTCACGCTGAGCTTGGCTTCTAGCTGTTCTTCCTCCCCTTCATAGGCCAAGGCTAGTTGGTTGCGCAGATCTGTAAAGCGATTGTTCACCGGTGTAGCGGAAAGCATCAACACCTTCGTCTTAACCCCTTGCCTAATCACTTGGTTTAATAGCCTAGTATAACGATTTTCTCGCTCATCATCCTCGGTATCCAAACCCCCGTTTCGGAAATTATGGGATTCATCGATAACCACTAGATCATAATTGCTCCAGTTAAAGCTATCCAAACGAATTCCGTTAGAATAGCCCCGAGTTCGAGAAAGATCCGTGTGATAGAGCACGTCATAGCGCAGACGATCGGAGGCTATGGGATTATTAAGATAGTTGCCCGTATAGGTGTTCCAGTTATCCGAGAGCTTCTTTGGACAGAGAACTAAGATAGAGCGATTGCGGTTCTCATAGTACTTAATTACAGCGAGAGCGGTAAAGGTCTTACCTAGACCAACGCTATCCGCCAAGATGCAGCCGTTATACTTTTCTAACTTGTTAATAATGGCTAGGGCGGCATCTTTCTGAAAAGAATAGAGTTTGTGCCAAATGGTACTGTCCATAAAACCTGTTTTCTCGTTGGGTAGGACATCTTCACTTACGTCATCTAGGAAGGTACTAAAGATGTTATAAAGGGTTACATAGTAGACAAATTCCGGCGGGTTTTCTCGATAAACACAGGTGATATTGTCGATCACCTCAGCAGTAACATCCTGCATTTTTTCTGAGTCACGCCAAACATCATTAAAGATACGAAAATATTCCGCGCTAAAGGGGACTTCTAATCGGTTCACCATAGTGTAAATGTTATTGCCTTTTTCGCAACCCAAATCCACAGTAGTGAACCCGTTAATGGGCATGTAGGTATAGCGTCCCTCATCATTTTGAACGTTGATAAATCCACCCATTGTGCCCTGGGTAATGTTGGTCTTAAAGGTCACCTTACGCCGAACCCAATCAGCACATTCTTTTGCAATAGCTTTTTGGGTGAGCTCATTGCGAAGCCTTACTTCAAACTCGCTCCCATAAAGACTTCTTTCTCGATTCAGTTGGGGGATGTAAAACTCCCTAAGTTCCTTTTTGGCTTTTTCCGTAGTAAAAGTTGGGGAGGTGAACAAAAACCTAAGCTCATCAATTTCCTCCAGCTGTTCCTTAAGCTCATCGTAGGCGTAAATGGAAAAATAGGCAGCAGCAATGGCAACCTTGCTGTTCTTACTCAAAACGGCCGCTAAGTCGTCTTTGAGCAAAGAACTGATGTTATCGATTAGCTTCATTGAAGGCACCACCCTGGACAATGTAGTCCCTGCACTATTTTGATCTATTAATACCTTGTTCCATTTCGAATGCATTTTCCCTCGTTTTTTCAAGGACGGAGCTCAGTATTCACCCCACGAGGCGGGGACAAGTGGGGATATTGGGGCGTGGAGGTAAGGCTTGCTTACATAATCCGGAACATTCCCAATAATGAGTCTAGCAGCATCGGTTATAGCTTAACTGGTGGTCCAGTGATTAGTGAAAAAGGCCCTTGCAGGAAACAAGACTAACATGCTGAAATGTTATACCGTCTCTTGCCTCTGGCAGCCAGATCAATGCGTTTTCCTATCCCGAAACTCGACGAAATTGTACTTGTTCCTCGGGAACGATATACTGTATCTGGAGGCGAGCACCCGAAGGCACTTTAGGAAGTGACTATGTTGACCTTGTGCAAAGCCTTTCTGCTTTTTTTGGCGATCATCAGGAGGTTGTTGCTGCATATCTTTTTGGCTCCCGGGCCAGAGAACAGGCAGGACCACTCAGTGATATAGATATCGCCGTGTTAGTCAAAGATGGAAACCCGCTCTTGGCCCAGTCTTTAGAGTATCGCTTACGACTATGGGATCGCCTGACCACCCTACCCAACAGGGATGATATTGATGTGGTGCTCCTCAATGAAGCCCCACTACTACTCTGCCACCGTGTGCTTTACTAGACTGCAAAGATGACAGACTCCGAGTTGCTTTTGTGAAAAGGACTTTGCGAGATTACCTAGATACTGAATTCTACGATAGCTAGATAAGATGTATATGGATAGACGTATTCAGTCAGGCCAGTTCGGGCGCCCGGTTGAGCATAAGCGCCTTTACCGTGGGGATGATAGCCCATGATACCAAACCTAGACTACGATACCATACACGAGCACCTGCACAACATGCAAGAGTCCCTTACAGTATTGGAGCAGATGCGGGACATACCCTTCGCTGAGTTAATAGAAGATACCATCAAATCTTGGGCCGAAGAGGGACCTAGAACGGTGTATACAAGACGTACTTTCTATCCGGTGGTCACATTTTGGCTTCTATTGGGGTACCACTGCCTAACCACTATCGCTAGATAATCCTTCAACTTGGCCAGCAGGGAATTATTCCACAAAGCTTTGCGGAGCGGATAGCTCCCATGGCCGGCTTTCGGAATCTGCTTGTGCACGAGTATCTGCAGATCAACTTCCATCAAACATATGATATACTGCGGAACCGTCTGGAAGATTTCCGGACATTCGCCTCGTATATTGTGGCGTTTCTTAAGGCCAATGAGGGCTAGCCCCTAGTTCATCTTCCTGAATACTACCTCTCATCTGAACTTCCGTGCATTCTACACTAGCATTGTCCGGATCAACGACAGTACCAGAGAAAGTCACTAGGGTGCGGATGTGATCATAGCCATGAGCCTTAATATATTTGTCAAAAGCCTGCTTATAGCAAAAGCATGAAGGCGGGAGGACATAACCTACCATGGTCTTAGCTTTGCCGCCAATCTTGTGCCGGATGAAGGTGTTAAATTGCTCTACGATGACTTCAGTCTTCTGTGCAATACTTATGGATGAATACTGACAGAGCGAGCTAGGGCCTTGGATGTCTCGCGTTCATATACCCCCCTTTGGATCGTCTTGATAGACTTGCTCAGATTAAAGTGGCCTTTCATGTCGTGTAACCTCCCAGTACATCTAGGGTGAATCCTTCTTCGATAGCTTGGCGCATGGAGTATAGATGTAATGGTTCTCCGTCTTCATTCTTCTGACCAAATATCTCCCAAATATTGTATCTTTTCTATGCTTAGACAACATCTAGTGGAATTCCTGTCTATACCAGTGCTAAGCCCTTGTGCAAAAAAGGAAAGCCCATGGGTACTCCCTAGGAACCTTCTTTACCGTGCTCAGCCCTAGCTCGAAATGGACCCTGTTCGTTCGGCAGCTCTTATTAATGCCGTGTCTCCATGTCTCCACTTGCCTTTCCAATCTGTGACCTACCTTCTGCACAATGTACCCATGCTAGAGGCAATGCTGATAAAGGACTATGCGATCCATAGGCGAACAAATCCATATATAGGAAAACCATGGAGGATCACTAAGATCTCCTGAATTCTTAAGGAATGCTATACGGCATTCAGAACTTCTCCAGCTTTCCCCTATCGCTACGCATGACAAGTACGGGCAATCTGATTGTACCTGCAACGCGTAGTCATTGAGAACTTCCGAATCTTTGGGACTCGCGAATCTGGAACAGCAGCCAGTTCGGACAAGCGCAAGGTCAGAACTTCATTGCAGATAGTCAAGATTCAGTTGCGATATAGAGACTCAAATGCAGGAGGACTGCAGCATTGCGAAGTTTTTTCAACGTATCGGGCCGAAAGCTAACAGGTTGGCAGAGTAACTCCGGGATCTTATTTTTCGATCGATGAGTCCATCCAAGAGGTACCAAGAATGAACTACATAGGAAACAAGCTGACTCAGAACTTCGTGTGTCTTCAACCACAGAAAAGCCTGTTGCTCCTGTTCCTCAAGCTCGATCCGGTATCCGTGAACCTTGAGCGCGGATTCACACGGGATTTAAGAGGCATCGGGCATTTCTGCACTGCCCTCTCAAGGTGACCGGTGCAAGTGAAGGCACCTTGAGAGGGCCAAGCCTTTGATCCGAAAGCCGCACCAATACATCCGGATGAAAGTGACATCCAGGCAATATCCGCAGTCCGCCTAACAAGACCTAACCGATCTGGAGGAATCGTATATGGCTGGCGAGTCCGGGAGCGTAGACCTAAAACTTACCTTAAATCTCGATGACCCAAGGGCATCACTCGATCTGGTAAAAGATCTGGTGGCGCTTGCGAACACGGGCGGCGGAGAGATATGGATTGGTTGCAGCGAGGTTCAGAGACCTGGTGTGAGTCTTGCCCTGGCAAAGGAACTCGACGGAGCCAAAGTCAGTGACTTAGTGAATCGATACATTGCCCCGAGTAGGGCTAGTGTCTCGCATTCAATAGAGGAGGCCGATCAGCCTGGCGCATACATCGTCAAGTTGAGAATCGAACGATACCACAGGTATCCGTTTGTTTTTAGCAGATCGGGAGACGGAAAAGGAATCAAGAGGCCGCTATTTCGTGTAGGCCAAATCTATGTCCGCCATGGCGCAAAGAATGAGGTTGCTACTCATTGTGATCTGTCTCGGTTCATCGAGACTGCAGTGCAAGAGTCTCGGGGACCAATTCTCGAGTCTTTGCTTAGGAAGCTAGAGAAAGTAGCTAGGCTTCCAGACGGAGTTGAGCCGATCTTGGTAGGTCCAGATGGAGGGATAACAGCCTCTCCTTCCTCGCTCATCAACCTAGTGGTGGCGCGGCGCAGCAGAGGAGACCGAGAAGCGATATTGACTGGACGTGACCTCTTGTGGTGTCTCTCTGAATGGCCTGAGTTTGAGACAACCTCAGAACGAATCTCGCTTCTCATTAGAAGTGCTCTGAGAAGGACTCCAACTTTATACTTCTGGTTGGCCGAGACATCGGATCGATCGCTGGTTGAGGACGTTCTTGAGTCCACGATAGAAGATCGTGATCGTGATAAGTCTGATGCTAAAGATGCGGTGCTCGAGGTAGGGTCGCTAATCGCTTCAGACGAGTGCCTGGAAAGGCTAGTAGCCGCAATGAGAAAAAGTCGCTATCAACACTTCAGAACGGCTGCATCTAGGTTTTCCGGTCGGCAAGAGACTGTCGTACGGTTCTTGGCTAGGGCAAAGGCAGCTACTATCCAAGGGCGTCTTGTCCATGACCTCAACTCGGACGAAATAACAAGGGCCGGACAGAAGATGGCGCTTGAGATCCTTGCTACACAGAGTAGCAGTACTGTCCTATCACGATCATTGGGCGACCTTGGGAGGGCGTTGTGGCTCAAGACTATATACACCCAATCGACAGAAACGAGCGTTCAAGCCCCCGAGGCTACTGAAGCATTTCAAGCGGGACTAAGAACCATAGGTATGATATAGATAGGTGCTAGCTATCTAGCCCCCTAACGGAGTTGGACAAACCGGCTCCATGTGATAGAGTCTTACCAAAGGGGGAGATGAACGTGACAAAGAAACAGTATACCGATGAATTTTAGCAGCAGATCCTGGAAGAGTGCAGGCAGATCGGCAACGCATCACTAGAAGGCGGCACCAGATCCCCAAGAGTGCTATCCACGGTTGGATGAGAGCAGAACGGAAACATGGCTCTACTGAACCCTTGCCGCGGGATGAACAGAAAAGGCTCAAGGAGGTCGAAAATAGACTTGGCAAGCTTAGCCAGGAGAAAACGATCAGCTGAAGCGCCTAGTGGCAGAGAAGGAGCTAGAGCTAGCAATACTAAGGGATTTGCGTGATTCTCTAGACCCTCAGTAGCCGACAAGGTCCGTCTAGCCCGCCGGCGGATAGAAGAAGGATATAGCTGCAGCTTAATCCTCGGCTTTGTCGGCCTGGCTCGTTCCACCTATTATGAATTCATAGACCGGGAAAAACGAAAAGGGATGCATTTCGAAGTAAGCGCCAAGAAGGAGAAGAAAGCAACAGGTAGGCCAGTTCCTGGTTATTCCTACACATACGACGAGTGCAAGATACCCGATGGGAAAATCCAAGAATGGATTTGTGAGCTAATTGCCGGAGATGGCTTTCCATATGGTTATAGAAAGCTCACAATATGCTTAAATGAGGGACTATGGTCTTCGAATTAATCACAAGAAAGTCTATCGGCTTTGTAAGGAACTCGGCGCACTGCGTCCTCAGCGTAAATTAAGGGGCAAGAAGCCCAAAAAACTAGCTAAGAAAGTCTCTGTTGACGGGCCCAACCAGCTCTGGCAGGTGGATGTCAAATATGGCTATATATCTGGCGTAGATCGATTTTTCTTCCAGTTGTCGAGCATAGATGTCTATACTCGAGAGGTGGTTGGCTATCATCTAGGACTGAGCTGCATAGCTAAGGATGCGGTACGTGTAATCAGCAGAGCATTAGCAAAAAGGCGAATTGAAAGTGGCGATACCAAGGGATTAGTTCCCAATACATGGAGTACTATAACGAGCGACGTAGGCATGGTAGTCTAGGATACAAAGCTCCAAATCAGTTCCATGAAGCATTCTTGAGGAATAACGCGGAGGGGATAGCTATTGTAGCATAATGTCCGGAGTTAGGGGGTCAGACCGGGTCATACGTCATTACTCTCTTCCTCTAGTCTGTTTCACTCAATAGACGATTCGCGAATCAAGACAACCGCTCTAGCTTTTTCGGTGGCCTACCCCCCTTCGACGCATCATTCTCGCCTATATAACCCCACAACTCCATAATATCCCGAATCCCGTCGAATAGAGTAACTAATTCATACCAACATTTCCGATCAACTTTGTCAATATTTGGACGATTTTGGGCTTCTTTGCTGCATTATCCCTACTGTTGTCGTGCAATCTAGTATTTCATAGCATTGCATTCAACATGTTTCGACAATTAGAGTCAGCACTGGTGTGTAAGGGGGAGTCTTGCTCCGCAATTGACACTGAATATTGGACCTCGGCCATTCTCGTCAATGATCTCTGGTCGATTCTCGATGATGATGTAGGGCTTCCCCAGGTAAGTCTGCTTGCCTGAACATGAATCCGTCCGTCCAAATCTCTTAGGTTGTCTAGCTTTTGGGCTTTCCCATATTGGGCAGGGTTACCCACCTAACGGGCCAACCATCGGTTCGCTTGCGCTACGTTCCATGTTCTTCCTTCGGCTTCCTTCAAACCTCCGTTACCGATGACGCCCTTGCCTGCGGATTGTCTTCCTGCTAGGTTAGGCGACAGGGTTTCTTTCAACCCATCGGCTCAGCAGACATGCTGGGCATACAAGACACAGCCGGAAACCTAGTACGTATGC
>JAAZMF010000062.1 GCA_012798955.1 Bacillota bacterium
TGCGGACAGTCCCTGATACCTGCCTAGCCATGCCGTCTCCCCCTTGTCCCTGTTTCATCCATCATGGCAACGGTAATTTGTACCATGTTATGCCCAGGCGAGACCGTTTATGCGGGATGAAGAGGGTGTCCCACTACCTGCAAAACCCTTTCTTGGCAAATAGGCACATGCAGCTGGAACGTTGAGGCATCCCGTCCACCCACGTGGCATATTACAGAGTAGGCTCTGCAGAAGAGACCAGTCTATTCATAAATGGCTGGTATCATTGATAAAAACCACTCGCAAATGCCCCTCGCTATTATCAAGTAAAGTAATGCCCCCGTTGTCAAGGTGAAAATCCGGCCGCTTCTCGCCGGTGATCCAGCCCAGCAGAGTTCGCAGTAGTCCGCCATGGGTCACAACTATGCCTGTCTCATCGGGGTACTCTCTTAGCACCCATTCCATGGCCAGAACTGCCCGTTCATGTAGTTGCCCCAAGGTCTCCCCATCTGGGGGCCCGGTTCCATGGGGATCTTCTCTGTATTGACGCCATTCATTGGGGTATTTATCTTCAATCTCTGCCCTTGTGAGGCCTTCCCACTTACCAAAGTTCCGTTCTCTCCATAATTCTGAAGTTATTACTGAAAGCCCTAGCTGTTCCCCTACACAGGATGCGGTAGCTATGGCTCGGCTTAGATCACTACTAACGAGAAATCTCGCCTCAGAATCAGCTAGTCTTTCAGATACCCGTTCTGCTTGGCCCATCCCTACACTATTCAGTGGAATATCCCGTTGCCCCTGATATCGCCTTTGCTGGTTCCACTTAGTTTCTCCATGGCGTACCAAATAGATTTTCGACAACCATTTCTCCCCTTTTCTGTTCCGCCCCCAGTTTGTGCTCAGATTAGATTTCAGATGCTCCTCCTACGATTGTATACGCCCGTAGCGCCCCCCACCACCAACATCCATAGCGAGACTCCCCGTCCGGGCGGCTACGATTTTCCCTGCTATAGAACTACCCACAACTTCAGCGAGCTCCTCCTTTGCGGCCCCATGCAAGATCTGCATTTCGGTGCCAAAGGCGTCCAATAACCGAGTTAGGGTCTTCGGTCCTACACCTGGGATAAACTCCAGAGGAATCTGATAGATGTATGGAGGGCGATGGGAAGGATGGATAGTCTCTTGGCCTTTTGCGATTGTCACAATGCCATCAAGTACTCCTAATACAACCCGCCCATCGCTACATGTTGGGCAAGTGACGATAGGTGGTTTACCAACCACTACTTGGTCGCACTTGAGACAATACGTACGGTGATATTTCCCCAAACGTGGATCCAAACCATAATTGGCTAGGATTATGTTCGCATCATCTCCATGAATTGCCTTCTTTAGATGGGCAAAATCTGGTGTCTGTAAGCGCAATGCATTATACTCCCGGGCAATTTTTGGTAGTGAATGGGCATCAGAGTTACTGAGAAATCTCACATTCTCAAGCTCAAGAATCCGATCAGCTAAATCACTATCAGAGCTAAGCCCTAATTCTATTGCAGGAAAACTTGCTCCAAGTTCATCTAGTGATGCCACGCAATTGCCGTATGCGCCTTTAAAAGGTGTGAAGGCGTGGGCTGGAAAAAACATACCCCCTAACTCCCTAGTAACAAATTCATTTACCTCAAGAATAGACATCCGAGCCCGTTGGGAACTAAGGCAAATATTTGTTATCTCGGTCCCGAGGAATGAACTAAGCTCCTCCATGGCCCCGAGAGTAGGGGTATAGGCGAGAAAATGGGCGCTACCACCGTGGGGCCCAGCAAGTTCCACTTCCGCCCCTAAGATTAACGTCGTATCGCCTTTGTATGTTAGGCCCCCACCGGCAAGAGGTACCAATTGATCTTGTTCTAAAAGGTTTTTGATATCCTTGAGGACGGGGGGGGATGCACAATCAATAATTCCTGCTATCTGAATACCTTTTCGCTGGTGACATTCCCCCATGATCCCCTGTATAGTAAGCTTATCCGATGCTGTAATCTTAACAGGTTCCCCCGATGAAGCTCTACCTATATGAATGTGCAGGTCCGCAAACATGGTCACAAAAATACCCCCTGGCTATTTCCTATCACAAAGCTTTTGATTACTATAGGGAGTATTTCGCCATGGAGCGGGTTTTTCCCGTTTCACCATTCACCATGGGTAATTCCCGCAAAGCCACTGGGCGGTCAGCCAGCCTGCGGCACCACCTGCCCTAAAGAAGGCAGGATCTTCCGCGGGGGTGCGACCCATGGAGGTCACTTTGACATGGTGTTCATCCAATAGCTCTAGGGTGTGATCCTGATCAACAAAAACCAAGTCATGACGACTAAGCTCAGCCGATTGGGATTGCCTTTGCAAAACTGCATATTCCTCACCAAGAAGGGTAGGCAAGGCACAATAGCATTTGCTATAGCACAGTTTTCCCAGGGCGGTTAGTGTATGATGGCTAATGCCATAGTGGCGGGGTCTTAGATCAGCAAAGCTAACCCTTGGAACAGCTATGGCTTTGCCTTCAAGGACATTGACACCATCGAGTATGGTGGCAGTTTCTAGGGCCGTAGTGCCGAAAGGAGTAGCTGTTCCCACAACACCGGGACCCATGGCAACTATTGCAGCATCTGCCTTTAGCACATGGCGGGCGGCCAGAAGGCCAGAATAGATATTGACAGCCTCCAAATCACCGCCAAAGGCATGTCCTACAGTGATAGTAGATGATATGAAGCCTTGCTTTTGCATAGATGCAACTAGTCGGCTAAACCCTAGGGGCAAAGCCGCACCATCGGTCATTATGTACGTCAAATGCAATCCCTTTGGTACATTGCATTGCAAGACCACCGCAATCGGGGCGATGAGGCTATGGAGGCTGGCCACCATTACAGGCATACCTTCCAAAGAATCTGCTGCCTGCAAAACCTCATGATAGGGACTATCTTCCTCTTCTACACATGGAACGGCAAGCTGCAGCGGGGTATAGCGAAGCTTCATGATATGACCCAAGGCCCCGGATAACTCCTCCGACTCTTCACCTGGCCCACGGCACTCTTCGCTGGACTGTCCTTCCTTTGATATAAGCCGACTAATGACAAAATGGACCCCGCCTGTTCCCAAGCCGAGATCCACAGCCGTAGTATTGATTTCAACCAAATCGCCGGGGTAGACATCTTCCCCCAAGGTACGGTAATTGATGCCAGGAACCAGCTTTCCATCCACTTGGATAACTAGTTCCTGTACCTTGCCATAGGTCCCTTGGATAGCCTGTACCATACCCCGCCGTCGGTTGAGCATGACGTACCCCTTCACACTATCTCATCGCTTTTCTAGTCGATGCCTAGCTGCTATCAACTAGCCTTCTAGGCTCTATTACCGAGAACGCTGGCCCCGATTCTGGCCTTGCCTAGATGACTTGCCATCACTGCCTTCTAAGGCTTCCAGGGTAGCTAAGTTGATGCGGCCCATGCGATCGATCTCGATTACCTTGACCGTAATCGTATCGCCCACGTTAACAACATCCTCAACTTTCCCCACTCGGCCCTTAGCTAGCTTGGAAATATGCACCAAACCCTCTTTACCGGGAAGCACTTCCACAAAGGCGCCAAAATCCATAATGCGTTTTACGGAGCCTTGGTAAATCTCCCCTACCTCCACATCTTTAACTAGGTTGCTGATTAGAGATTGGGCTTTGATGCCGGCTTCCTGATTGGTGGAAGCAACGTATACACGACCATCATCTTCAATATCGATGGAAACACCAGTTTCATCAATAATTTTGCGGATGGTCTTTCCGCCAGGCCCGATCACGTCACGGATCTTGTCTACAGGGATCTCCATGGTAAAGATGCGGGGCGCGTAAGGGGACAATTCTGCCCTGGGGGTATCGATTGCCTCCATCATCTTCTCTAGGATAAACAACCGTCCTGCCTTAGCTTGTGCCAAAGCCTCCTGCAAAATGTCCCTGGTGACACCCTCGATTTTAATGTCCATCTGGAGAGCAGTCACGCCTTCGGCTGTCCCTGCCACCTTGAAATCCATGTCACCCAACGCGTCTTCCAGACCCTGGATATCGGCGAGGATGGAAAACTCATCACCCTCCTTGACAAGCCCCATAGCAATTCCGGCTACCGGACGCTTAATGGGAACTCCGGCATCCATTAGGGCCAGTGTACTTCCACAGACACTCGCTTGAGAAGAGGAGCCGTTGGACTCCAGTACTTCTGACACCAATCGAATTGTATAAGGAAACTCATCTTCTTGGGGAATCAAGGGCAACAGTGCCCGTTCGGCCAGTGCGCCATGACCAATGTCCCGGCGAGCCGGTCCCCGCATAGGCCGGGTTTCTCCCACGGAATATGGAGGGAAATTATAGTGATGAATATAACGCTTACGGTCCTCATCACCGAGATCATCAAGCATTTGCTCATCGGACTTCACACCAAGGGTGCAGGCGGTCATAACCTGGGTCTGTCCCCGGGTAAACACCGCAGAACCATGCACCCGAGGCAAAAGGCCCACAGCTGTACTAATCGGCCTGATCTCTGAAAGACCACGCCCATCAGGCCGCTGCTTGTCATGGATGATCATGTCTCTTACCAGTTCTTTGACTAAGTCGGCCATGGCACGATTTAGATTCTTCTCATCCTCATCAAAGGCTTCCTGTCCATGCTCCTTAGCGTAATCATGTAGCAAGGTTGCCTTTACATGGTCCACATCGGCCTCCCGACTAAGCTTATCAGAGTTCTTCAAGGCATCCCGCAAAGGCTTAGAGCCCCTTGCTTTCAACCAGTCCACAATGGCAGGACTCGGCGTGGAAAGTGAAACCTCGATTTTCTCCTTGCCAACTTCTTTGGCTATGTCTCGCTGGAAGGCAACTATCCGCTTGACTTCCTCGTGGCCGAACATTATGGCATCTAAAACTACATCTTCAGGGACCTCTTGAGCACCAGCCTCCACCATGGTGACGGCGTCATAAGTGCCTGCCACAACTAAGGATAGGTCGCTCTTTCCTTGCTCCTCCAAAGTGGGGTTGATCACAAATTCCCCATCGACTCTGCCAACGATTACCCCGCCCACTGGACCACCGAAGGGGATATCTGAGAAAGATAAGGCCGCTGAAGCCCCTATCATGGCAGTGATGTCTGGTGCATTGTCTTGATCAACAGATAGTATAGTAGCCACAATCTGTACATCATTACGCAGACCTTCGGGGAATAGCGGCCTAAGGGGCCTATCGATCATGCGGGCGGACAAAATTGCCATTTCCCCTGGCCTACCCTCTCGACGGCCCCACCCACCCGGTATTCTACCCACGGCATACATGCGCTCTTCATAGTCAACCATGAGAGGGAAAAAGTCGATCCCTTCCCGGGGTTCGTTGGAGATTGTGGCGGTAACCAAGACCACTGTGTCACCATAGCGCATCAGTACGCTTCCATTAGCCTGCTGGGCTAAGGCACCGGTCTCAAGAACTAGTGGTCTTCCCCCCACTTCCAGTGTAAACTCCCTTTTCATTGTTCTACCTCCTTGCGTACTACATGAAACGCGTAGCACGTCTATATAGCTCCCCTAGCCACCAGAATAGCTATCCTGCCAACCAAGGGTATACCGGGCACTACTATAGTATCTTTCCCATTAGCCTCGGGAATTCTCGCCCGGTCAAAACTTGTCATCATTTTAAAGAAGGAGCGGGATTGCCGCTCCTTCTCACCAGATTTACCCGCGTAGCCCGAGTTTGGCAACGATAGCTCGATATCGTTCGATATCTGTATCCCGCAGATAATCGAGCAGCCCTTTTCTCTGCCCGATCATCTTTAGCATGCCCCGCCGGGAATGGTAATCTGTCTTATGCACCTTAAGATGCTCGGTAAGATCACTAATCCTTCTGGTCAAAATCGCAATCTGCACTTCCGGTGAACCTGTATCAGATTCGTGCATCTTGAAATCATCAATAATCTCGCGTTTAATGTCTTTGTCTAGAGCCACCGATGTCACCTCCTCATTCCATAATCACCCAAGCCCAGAAAAGCGCCGGAGGAGCTCGCCAATCCGAGACACGGGTTCTGACGCAGTTTCACTATATCATAAAGCCCTATGGCTGTAAATCTTTCCGCCACCGGCCCATGGCATTGTCTTGAACAGCCTACGGGTGGTCTCTATATCCCTTTGGACCTGGGATTGCAGCTCCTGGGCGTCTGCAAAGCGCTCCGAGGGTCGCAACCACTCGTGAAAGGAGATTTCCAGTTCCTTACCATAATAGCTCTCTTGTCGATGGAGGACATGCACTTCGATGGCCCGCTCTGTTCCATGGAAGGTTGGTTTGTCACCGATGCTAAGTACGCCCATCATTTCAGCAGTATCAGCAATAGAAACCCCTTGAGTGTCAAAGAAGTCATCTACCACTTCCACAGTCACAGCATAGACCCCATCCTTAGGGACAAGCCTCTCCTTGGGGATATCCAAATTGGCCGTGGGAAAGCCAAGATGCCTACCACGACCCTCTCCCACAACGACAGGCCCACGAAGCCTGTAAGGGCGACCCAAACACCGAGCGGCTTCTTTAACATTCCCGGCCTTAAGCAGTGCTCTGATCCTTGTACTAGATACCCGCACACCCTTGACTAAAACTGGTTCTACTACATCGGTGATCCGAATTCCCCATGCCGGTCCCAGCTGCTTAAGCAACTTGATCCCACCCTCGCCCCGGTAGCCAAAATGAAAATCTTCCCCGGCCACAACGGCGACGACACCTAGCTGCTGGGCCAAAATCCGGGTAACAAATTCCTCTGGAGGCAGTTCAGAAAATTGTTTGTCAAATACCAGCTCAGCAATGGCCTCAATACCCAATTCCCAGACATAGGACCGCCGCTCTGTGGCATGATTTAAGAGCAATGGCACACTATCCGGGCTAATCATAGCCAAAGGGTGTCGATCAAAGGTGACCATAAGGGGAAGCCCGCCCATCTCATTGGCTAACTCTAGAACCCTTAGCAAAATAGCTTGATGCCCAAGATGCACCCCATCAAAAAAGCCAAGGCCAGCTACCACTGGCTTACTCCCTACCGAACTCGTTACACTGCCGTTCTGCCAGTATACCTGCAAACCGTCCTCACCCCTGGTCTATTGCCCATCCTTTGCCCCACAGGGTAGCATTCTAAGTGGCCGAATCTCCCAGCCTTGCTGTGGCAAACCCTGCCGACGGCCAATACCCAAAAACCAACCATCAGGATCGTACAAACGTAGTGAACCTTCATGTTTCTCCACACTGCCAATAGCAGTTGCTGCATCTATGGTAGGAGCGATGTGCTCAATTATATCCCTTGCATCGACCTTAGCCCCTTGCTGAAGCCGTCTTGCTCCACTTTCGGACACTACAACACCCAGCAAATGACTTACCCCTTGGTCCATGGCAAACAGTCTACCTTCTGGCGCCTCGGCCAATGCTTCTAAAGTAGTGGCGTCGCCAAGTCTCCAAGGGCCCACTCGAGTCCTAAGTAAGAATGACATATGAGTTGGTACTCCCAGTAATACTCCCATATCTTGGCAAAGGGTGCGTACATAGGTCCCTTTAGAGCAAGTCACATCAAACAAGAGACGATCTCCATAAGACAAAGGCTCTTCACCAAAAAACCCCACAGGCTGTAGCGTGTAAATGTGAATGGTCCTAGGCTTTCTTGTCACAACTTTCCCTTGCCGGGCCAACTTATATAGCCTTTGACCTTGGTGCTTGATTGCCGACACCATAGGCGGTATCTGTTGGGTCTCCCCCTGTAGCTTAGCGAAAACCTGAGCAAAATCCGCCGCGCTTAGCTCAAAATCTTGTCTTCTGTCTTGGATCTCGCCTCCGGCATCTTGGGAATCAGTGGACCATCCCAGTCGCAGCTCCGCCCTGTAGCTCTTCACATAGTCCTCCATGAAAGGAATCAGGCGGGTAGCATGACCCAAACATAATACTAAGACCCCCGCCGCTCCAGGGTCCAATGTGCCGGCATGACCTATCTGTCTCTGCTTAGTCAAACGCCTCGCCATAGCCACAACATCGTGGGAAGTCATCCCTGGTGGTTTGAGTATAACCATAATCCCATGCATTTAGGGTTCACTCCCTGGGACCTGAAGGCTGGCAAGATTCCCCTCTTTTCGCGATGGCCTAGACCCTTCTAGTTCTCGGATAACGATCCCTATAACTTCTGTCAGGGCCTTAGCTAAAGACATATCCAGTGTGCAGCCCGCGGCCCGGGCATGGCCACCACCACCAAATAGACCCGCTATATAGCTGACATCCATGTAATCTCTAGAGCGGAAACTCACTTTGGTTTTTTCTGGCTCCATCTCCCTAAAAAGCATAGCTACCTCAACTGTGTCGATCATCCGGGGGAACTGAATCACATCATCGGAATGCTGACCACCCCACGGTTGACCCTGCAGCATGTCCTGGGTGATGGTAATCCAGGCCGCTGACCCATCGGGGCTTAGTTCGAGGGTATCAAGGGCCAGAGCCATGAGCTCTACTTCCTGGCGGGACCGCTTCTCATAAAGGTGAATCGCTATATTTGCCGGATCGGCACCACACGTAACTAGTTCACTGGCGATCCGCAAGGTAGCAGCTTTGGTGTTGCTATAGCGGAAAGTACCAGTGTCTGCCGAGATCGCAGCGAATAAGTTAGTAGCAATAGCTGTATCCAAAGTCAATTGCCAATACTTAGCTAGCCGATAAATCAGCTCACCTGTAGCTGCCGCCTTTGTATCGACCCAATAAGCTACCCCCTGCCCGGGATTGGTTCTATGATGGTCAATGTTGATCACTGGCAATCTACCGGATTGTAGCAGTGGAGATAGGCCCCCGCACCTATCCATTTGCGCATCTATGACCACCGCTGCCGAGTAATCTAGAGCAAGCCCATGGGAAAACGTCTCACAGCTATCCACCCCGGGCAAGAAGTCAAACCATTGCCCCAAAGGGTCAGGGGAAATGCAGGTGGCATCTTTCCCCATGAGCTTTAGCATTCTTTGTAGTGCGAGTCCCGAACCTACGCTATCTGGATCTGGATCCACATGCCAAGTTATGAGCAGGCGCCTATGGGAAACCAACGCCTTAGCAACTACCTCTAGGGAGCCCCGCACTACTCATCCTCACCTTCAGTATCCACATGATTTTCCCCATCCAGTTTGAGATCCGCTAGGATTTTAGATATCCGCGCCCCTTGCTCAAGGGAGCCATCCCATCGAAAGGCAATCTCCGGTGTGTGTCTTAGCCTAACCCGTTGACCGATTTCTGTTCGGATATATCCTGTAGCCCCTTCAAGGCTATCCAAGGAAGTCTGCCTAGCTTCCTCATCCCCCAAAACACTGACAAATATCTTCACATGGCGAAGATCACGGGATACTTCCACATCGGTAACCGTCACGAAGCCAATACGAGGGTCCTTCATCTGTCTAATAATATCACTGGCTTCCTGCTTAATGGCCTCTCGAATCCTTTCAACCCGCTGCTGGGTGGCCATATCCTCAACCCCTTTTTGAGCAGTATCAATTGCCTAAAGAGTCCGCTTTACCGCCTTAATCACGAAGGCCTCTAGCTCATCGCCTTCTTTGATGTCGTTAAAGCGCTCAATTCCTATACCACATTCGTAGCCTTGCACGACTTCCCGGACGTCATCCTTAAATCGCTTAAGTGATGAGATAGGGCCTTCATGGATGACCACATTGTCCCGAAGTAGTCGTACACGGGAGTTACGGGTGACTTTGCCATCTATGACATAGCTACCTGCAACCACGCCGGCATTGGGAACCTTAAAAGTAGCCCTAACCTGGGCCCGCCCCACTACGTCTTCGACATAATCCGGCTCTAGGAGCCCTTCCATGGCCGACTTGACGTCATCGATAGCATGATAAATCACCCGGTAGGTCCTAATATCTACGTTCTCCAATTCAGCCACCCGCCGGGCAGTAGTATCGGGACGCACATTAAATCCAATAATCACTGCATTGGAGGCTGCTGCCAAGTTCACGTCAGTCTCTGATATTCCACCGGCCGCGCCATGGATCACATTGACCCGTACTTCATCGGTTCCTAGGCCTTCTAAGGCTTGGCGCACGGCCTCTACCGATCCTTGCACATCGGCTTTGATAATCATATTAAGCTCTTTGACTTCGCCTTCTTTAATTCGCTCAAACAAATCGTCCAATGATATAGGCTTGGAGGGGCGTAGACCTATGGCTCGCTTAGCCTCCTGCTTTTCATCGGCAATCTGCCTAGCTAACCGTTCATCAGCTAGTGCAACCAGTTCATCACCGGCCTCTGGTACATCTCCCATACCCACAACTTCCACAGGCATGGCGGGGCCAGCTTTTTCCACCCGTTTGCCACTAGCATCGGTCATAGCTCTTACCCGACCCGAGACTGTACCGGCCACGATGGCATCTCCAACCTGTAATGTGCCGTTCCGCACCAAAACAGTAGCAACAGGCCCCCGACCCTTATCTAACCTAGCCTCTACAATCGTGCCCCTCGCTAAGCGATCGGGATTAGCTGTAAGCTCCCTCAGATCTGCTACAAGGAGAATCATTTCCAAAAGGTCGTCAATACCTTCTCTGCGTAACGCCGAGATATTGACAAAAACTGTATCTCCGCCCCAATCCTCTGGCACCAAACCCAATTCAGATAGTCCCTGCTTAATCCGATCGGGATTGGCATCAGGGCGATCTATCTTATTGATAGCCACTATAATCGGCACTTTGGCGGCTTGGGCGTGGCTGACAGCCTCCCTAGTTTGAGGCATAACGCCGTCATCTGCGGCTACTACCAATATGGCGATATCAGTTACTTGGGCACCTCGAGAGCGCATGGCTGTAAAAGCTTCATGACCCGGTGTATCTAGAAAAGTAATCTTTCGCCCATGACAATTCACTTGGTATGCCCCTATATGCTGGGTGATACCACCGGCTTCACCTTCTGTGACCTTGCTTTCCCGTACAGCATCCAGCAAAGTTGTTTTGCCATGGTCTACGTGGCCCATGATGGTGACGATGGGCGGACGCGGCTGCAACTGTTCCGGGGGATCATCAAAATCAGCAAGGGGATCGAGTGTCTCAATCTCAGGCAACTTAACGGTTAACCCGAAATCCTCGGCAACCATTGCTGCCTCTTCCCAACCAATACTTTGGGGGATAGTGGCCATAATCCCCATATCCATCAACTTCTTGATGATGCTCACAGCAGGTACGCTCATGCGACCAGCCAAGTCTTTGACAGTAATGCTTTCGGGGATCTCCACTTCAGTTGGTCGCGGTTTCTTGGGAGCCCGTTTCCCGCCGGTGCCCCTCCCCCGCCTTCTTGGCCCTTTTCGAGGTCCACTAGAGCGCTGTTTAGAGGCCCTTGATCGACCCTCATTATCTGACGAGTCCTCTTCTTCAACCGGGTCTACCCTTGGGGCTGATTCCGGCGTACGTTTTGCAGTACTAGGTTTGTTCTCTACGGTGGGGGTAGGCTTCACTTCCTTGGGCTTCTCCGTTTTCTTAGTAAAATGCTCCCGCACCAAGGTAGCAATATCATCATCAATGGTACTCATGTGGTTTTTCACATCGGCACCAAGATCCTGCAAGAATTCTACCAAACGCTTACTTTTTATCTCTAGTTCTCTGGCGAGTTCGTACACGCGAATCTTCACCATATACCATCACCCCTAGCTGTGATCCTGTTTCATGTCACTCTTCCATTGGCACCCTCTGCCTCCATTGCTGTGGTATTCACTGCTCTAGCAATTGCCTCTGCCATTTGTGGCTCCCGCACACAAAGTACTGCTCTAGAAGGTTTGCCTACGGCCTTACCCAAATCGTCTTTAGTACTCATGATAATTACCGGTGTTCCTCTAGCAGCCCCGATGAATTTCTCCTTGGTGGCAGGACTAGCATCGGTGGCCAATACTACCAAATAACATTGTCCCCGCCGTAAAGTTGTCAAGCAGCCATTATATCCCGATATCAGGTGGCCAGCAGCTTGGGCAAAGCCCAGCAGACTAAGGGCTTTCATGACAGTGCTTCCACCTCATCCCGTAATCTCTCCATTACCTCAGGCGCGATGGCAACCTCCAACGCCCGCTCCAACTGTTTGCGCTTGAAAGCCAGTTCGATACAAGCCTCATGGGGACAGATATACGCACCCCTACCCGATTGCTTCCCTGTAGGGTCTATATGAATAGTCCCTTCGGGAGTACGCACAACCCGAACCAAATCACGCTTAGGGTGCACGGTGCGACAGCCGATACACGTTCTTTGGGGGATCTTGCGCTGTCTTCGCACCTTCCTATCACTCCTCTATGAAGGACTTTCGCCCCAAGCCCTTATTCATTGAATTTAAAGTCTATTGACCCAAGTTCCGACAAGTCTTTGATGACCTTTTTTTGGGCCTTAGGCTTTTGCTTTATAGTCTTCTTCTCCTCATCGGGTTCCGGGCCTGCGACATAATGCTCACCTGAACTTAACTCCTGTTGTTTAACTCCTCCAGAAAACAAGGTGGGTAAAGGTTCTGCATCTACGAGTTCTTCTTCCAACAAAGACTCTAGCTCTTGTTTACGTGTTTTGCGACTCTTGGTCTTGGCCACAGCGGCAACTGGCCTTTGTGCCCATCTTTGCCGGGCTTCCACATCTGTTAGATCAGCGTCGGCATCTTCACCATCATCTTCCTGTGTATCTGCTTCGTCTTCTGCGTCGATTTCCTCGTCAGCATCTATTTCATCCCCTAGTTGGGCTTCAGCTTCCCCTTCCGGCTGAAGGGGCGGTTGTCCATCATCTAGTCCGGCCAAATTATCGTCTCGAGGCGGTCTACTGGTGGTATCAATTGCCTCATCGACAGAGGCTACCATATCCCCCGCCCCATCATCTATCGGCTTAGGAGCAATACCGTCACCGATGATATCCGGGGTATCAGATGAATCATTATCCACAAGATCTGTCTTATCTTCCTTGGGAGTCGCCCTTTCAAAAGCCTCCTTAGCCAGAAGCTGAGCCATCTGTTCCTGACTTTTGATATCAATTCTCCAGCCAGTAAGCCGGGCCGCAAGCCGAGCATTTTGGCCCTCTTTGCCGATAGCCAAGGAAAGATGATTATCCGGCACTACAACTCGGGCCGTCTTTGTATCTTCATCTAGATACACACTCACAACTTTGGCCGGACTTAGGGCATTACCAACAAACTCCTCTGGCAAGGTAGCCCAAGGGATAATATCAATTTTCTCGCCCCGCAATTCCGACACCACAGCTTGCACCCGCATACCCCTAGGTCCAACACAGGCACCAACCGGATCTACGTTCTCATCCCGGGAGGAAACCGCAATTTTCGTTCTAGCCCCGGCCTCCCTAGCCACCGCCCGGATCTCCACAATGCCATCATGGATTTCGGGGACCTCCATTTCAAAAAGGCGGGTGACCAAACCCGGGTGGGTCCGAGATACATAAACTTGAGGGCCTTTGTTACTTTCCTTAACCTCGGAAATATAGACTTTGAGACGGGTTCTTTGGGCGTGGGAATCCCCTGGCATTTGATCAGAGGCACTCAAGACGGCCTCCACTTTTCCCAGATCTACTATGACATTACGATGATCGAAGCGCTGCACGATGCCGGTTATCACATCACCCTGGCGGTTACTGAACTCATCGTAGACAAGTGCCCGCTCAGCCTCTCGAATTCTCTGGATGACCACCTGCTTAGCCGTTTGGGCCGCTATTCGGCCGAAGTCGCTGGGCGTGACCTCTATCTCCACAACATCATCAAGAGCATAGTTGGGATCTAGAGCTGTGGCTTCGGCGAGACTAATCTCGGCCATTTCATCATCAACATCATCTACTACCACTTTTCTGGCATAGACTTTGATGCTCCCAGTCTTGTCATCGATTTCCACCCGCACACTTTGCGATGTGCCATAGTTGCGCTTGTATGCCGAAGTAATCGCTGCCTCAATAGCTTCCAGTATTACTTCCTTGGCAATACCTCGCTCCTTTTCCAACTCGTTTAGAGCGCTCATCACATCGAGATTCATCTAAGTGCCCTCCTGTTTCCACTTAAAACTCGATGGCCAGGTTCACCTTGGCCACCTGGTCTCGAGGGATCTTGATAACTCCATCATCTGTTTCTATGACAATCAAATCGTCTTCTAGGCCCACAAGGTGGCCCTGCCACTGCTTCTTAGCCCGGAATGGTGCATAGGTCCCCACATTCACCAATTGTCCAGCAAATCTTCGAAAATGAACATCCTTAGTCAATGGCCGCTCCAAGCCCGGCGATGAAACCTCCAATGAGTAATTGCCCGGCACTGGATCAACATCGTCTAGACGGGAGCTAAGACGACGGCTCACCTTTTCGCAATCGTCAAGGTTGACACCAGTGTCTTTATCGATAAACACCCGTAGCACCCAAGTCGGTCCTTCCTTCACATACTCTACATCCACTAACTCGAGCTCCGGATAATCAACTAGAATCTCCTCCGTTAGCTCAGTAACAATCGTCTGTACCTGTTGCCGTCCCATATCTCATCCCCCATTTCTGGACAAACTCAGTTCGTCATTAATATATGTAACCTGATCCAATCATTTATTTGCGTAACCCCCCTGCATTTTGCCCCTTCTACTATGAAAGAGTGGGCATGACCCACTCTTTACAGAAAATACATCATTGGGCAAAAACAAGGCCGCGCCAGTCCCATTACAGGGGGAAAAGAATGCAGCGCGGCATTCTCCACAGACAGTATACCACGTTCTACTGCCTTTGACAATAGCTTCCCCGGCCTCTTCAACAAATTCCACGGTACTACCGGATACTCAAGATACCCTAAAACAATGAAAGCTGTGATGACTCCGGTAAACTGTCTAAGACCCCAATTGTAGCTAGGGCTTCAATCACTGTTTTGCTAACCCCACAGCGGAGCCTGATATCCTCCCAAGAGGCAAACTCGCCTTCATTGCGACCTTGGGCAATGGCTTGGGCAGCACCTACCCCTACCCCCTGGACTGCAGCTAACGGCGGCAAGAGCTTTCCATTTCGCTTTTGAAAATGGGTGGGATGGGAGAGATAAAGATCTACCGGGAGAAACTCTATCCCCCGAAGCATGGCCTCTAAGACAACTTCGGCGATAGTGAGCACATTTCTCTCTTTCGCCGTAGCCCCATTACCTTTTTCAGTAATGGTGCTGATGGTATGCTTAACACCCTTGAGCCCATCTTGTACTAGCTGGGCATCGAAATCGTCGGCCCTCACAGTAAAATACGCGCAGTAGAAATCCAACGGGTAATGCACGTTAAAATACGCTATTCTAAAGGCCATGGTCACATAGGCCACTGCGTGGGCTTTGGGAAACAGATAGCTGATCTTTCGGCATGATTCGATATACCACTCAGGAACTCCCACCTGCTTCATAACCTGTTCATCCTCAGGTCGAAGGCCCCTTCCCTTACGGACTCTTTCCATAATTTGAAAGGCCACCTGCGGCTCCATGCCCCGCTGGATTAGATAATTCATGATATCGTCCCGAGTAGCAATGGCATGGCGCAGATCAGTTATACCGTTTCTAATCAGATCCTGAGCATTATTGGTCCATACATTGGTGCCATGGGAGAGGCCACTAATCCGTACGAGTTGACCGAAGGTGTGAGGGCGGGTATCCTCTAGCATTTGCCGAACAAAGCGGGTACCAAATTCAGGTATCCCCAATGTACCTACGGTGGTGCCTATCTCTTCAGATGTTACCCCAAGGGAATCCACCGATGAAAACAAAGCCATAGTCTTTGGGTCATCTAGAGGTATGTGCAAAGCATCGACGCCTGTGGAATCCTCTAGCATCTTAATCATAGTGGGATCATCATGACCCAAAATGTCCAATTTTACTAACTGATCACTGATGGCGTTGTAATCAAAGTGAGTAGTTATAATACCTGCTTTGCTATCATTGGCAGGATATTGCACCGGTGTAAATTCGGTAATATCATGGCCTTCAGGGACCACTATCATGCCACCGGGGTGTTGACCGGTGGTGCGGCGCACTCCACTACAACCCCTCACTAGCCTATTGATCTCAGCGCTTCTTAAGGTTTCTCCCCTACTCTCCAGGTATTTCACAACAAAACCATAACTAGTTTTCTCTGCCAAAGTGCCGATAGTGCCTGCCCTGAATACATAATCCGAGCCAAATAGCTCCTCTGTATATCTGTGGACCACGCTTTGATACTCACCGGAAAAATTCAAGTCAATATCAGGCACCTTATCTCCGTGAAATCCCATGAAAACTTCAAAGGGAATATCAAAGCCGTGTCTCTCATACCGCTTTCCACAATGGCAATAGCGATCTGGTAGATCAACCCCTGCTTCTACCGAGCCATCGGTAACAAACTGACTATCATGGCAATCGGGGCATACATAGTGGGGTGGCAAAGGATTAACTTCAGTTACACCACAAAGGGTGGCCACCAAGGAAGAGCCCACTGAGCCCCTTGAGCCCACCAAATAGCCGTCATCTAGGGATTTTTTCACGAGCTTGTGGGCAATCAGATATAGGACCGCAAAACCATTGCCAACGATGGCGTTTAGTTCTTTTTCAATCCGCTCTTCCACGATTGTCGGCAAAGGATGGCCATAGAGCTTTCTAGCCCCTTCATATGTCATATCCATTACCTTCTCAGCCGCCCCTTCAATTTTGGGGGCATAGAGACCATCCGGTACAGGCTGCAGCTCTTCTACCATGGCGGCAATGCGACGAGGTGCCTGGATAACCACTGCCTGGGCCGTTTCCTCGCCAAGATACGCAAATTCCTCTAGCATTTCCTCTGTCGTACGGAAAAACAACGGTGCCTGCCTTTCTGCATCACTATACCCTTGACCAGCCATGAGAATGCGCCGGTAGACCTCATCCCAGGGGTGGAGAAAATGGGCATCACAAGTAGCCACCACAGGTTTACCTAAATGGTTGCCAAGCTCCACAATGCGCTGATTTATACTCTGCAGTTCCCGCTCAGATTGCACTTTACTGCCTATTAAAAAAGCGTTATTCTGCAGAGGTTGGATTTCCAGATAGTCATAAAAACTAGCCACCTGCTCTAGCTTTTCGTCACTCTCGTCTCGTAAGTAGGCTTGATAAAGCTCCCCTGCTTCACAGGCAGAGCCAACCAATAGACCTTCCCTATGTTGTTGAATCAGCCTTCTAGGTAAGCGAGGTCGTCGATAGAAGTGATCTAGATGGGACAGCGACACAAGCTTATAGAGATTGTGCAGACCCTCCCGATTGTGGGCGATGAGCACAATGTGAAAAGACGGGGTGCCGTGTTCCTCCCCATCAATCAAATAGCCTTCCATCCCATAGATGATCTTGATACCTTCCCGCTTAGCAACTGCATGTGCCTCAGGGAAAGCTTGAACTACGCCATGGTCGGTGATGGCAATTGCTTCATGTCCCCAACCTGCTGCTAATCTAATAGCCTCTGCCACCTCTAGGGTCCCGTCCATAGCTGACATTTTGGTATGAAGGTGCAGCTCCACACGCTTTAAGGGGGCTTCATCCACTCTAACTAACATAGAGGGGGGGATCTCCCCTTCAATATCCCGGGGAAGCATGGTTAGTTCCTGGGTGTAGCGATCCCACTGGATGGGACCCCGGGCCTTTATCCAGCTGCCTTTGGCCAGTTTTGATGCTAGCCGCGGATCATCCTCTTCTTCGAAAATTTTCAGGCTGATGGAGTCCCGGTGATTGGTAACATCAATTTGCAGAAGGCGCCGTCCACTCCTCAGATCTCTTTCTTCTATGGAGATAACTTCTCCACTGAGAACATAGGAACGCTCTTCATCACAAATATCCTCTATAGGCTTAGGCTCTTCCCTAATAGGACGCCCCAGTAAGGTGCCCCCACGGGTGGTACCATTACTTCCAGGAGCTGATGCCTGCTGAGAAGCAGCCTCTTCCCGCTCCCGGGCCGCCCGTTCCATAACAAATGCCATATAGGTAGCCTCATCAGCATCTAGTACCCCATTTTGTGTGGACTCCGTGGTATCTTCGCCATTGCTAACCCCATCATCAGTGTCGTCATGGGTAAAAGGCGTATCCAGGGCGCTATCGCCATCTACTTCAAATTCGACTATATGCACTTCGGGAACAACCTGTACCAAAGCATCAGCTAGCTGCTCCAATTCCTGGGAGCATAGATCATCTTTGCCATCTAGTCGAATCTTCCACCCCCGGCGTTGGGTATTTACCAATATGCTACTTACAATGGCCCGGGCGGCTATCCCTTCGCATTCTAGTGAGAGCTTAGCCGCCCTAAAAAAATCCAATAAACACTGACCCCTAACATGGGGAGTGATCTCGTAAAAATCTGCATTGGTAGCCACATTAAGGGTCCTTTCCTATGTGATTGCCTGTAAATCCTAGATTCCATCTACTACTTAGGTTTGAGCACCTTGAGAATCTCCCAGTACATCATGATGCGGTTCCTTGTTCCTGTTACGAATCCCTGTTTCTCCTCTTTCATGATCTGGGAGACGTCCTGCAAAGGTACCTTCTCCACGCGAATACTGTGGGAGGAGGCATAGCGAGATATGGCCACCTCCACACCATAGCGACTATCTTCGAGCTCGGGAATACACTCCATAATTTTTCTACGCATTGCCCGTTGACCCGATAGAAAAGGCGCCATTTTTTGGGCTAACGTAGTGGAAGTTCTACCACCGGAAAACAGCCCAATAGTCATATCGGCACGATCTTGCAGCACCGGCTCCAGCAAATCTCTGCAATGGTTCTCGTTGAGCCCAACGAGATCAGCATCGATAAATAATATAATATCGGCCAGTGTGGCTTGCACTCCCGCCTTCATAGCCCCACCTTTGCCACGGTTGGGGTATAGATTTAGCACACGCACACCCATTTTGGCAGCTTTGTCGGCAGTATCGTCATGGGAGCCATCATTGACAACGATAATCTCATCAATATCCGGCACTCCTTGCAGCACCGCCAACACTTGGCTAATTGTATGCCCCTCGTTGTAGGCGGGGACAATAGCCGCAACCCTTGTGTCCAGAAATTCCGTGTCATTATCTTCAGCAACTACATGTTGACTCTCTTTCGATGGCTTTTCTAATCTGCTCTTGAACATGGGTCACCACTTCATTTAGAGGTACTAGTTCCACCTCGCCCACATCTCGTTTGCGCACTTCCGCCTGACCTTGGGCAAGGTTCCTAGGTCCTATGGTAATTCTGATAGGAAATCCTATCAGATCGGCGTCCTTAAACTTGACGCCTGGGCGCTCATCTCGATCGTCCAAGATTACCTCCACATTAGCCGCTTTCAGTTCCTCATACAGCTTATCTACTGCAACTTTTTGCTCCTCATCTCGATAATTCACCGGAACTATTGCTACATGAAAGGGCGCTATGCTCATGGGCCAGCAAATACCGTGTTCATCGTTGTGTTGTTCCACTACCGCCGCCACCGTCCGAGTAACACCAATACCGTAACATCCCATGATAATGGGATGCTCCTCCCCGTTCTCATCTAGGAACGTCGCCCCTAAGGCCTCACTATATTTGGTGCCTAGCTTAAATACCTGCCCGACTTCGATACCTCTAGCTCCCTGCAAAGTTCCATCGCCCGAAGGACAAGGATCTCCAGGCCGAGCCACACGGATATCTACCACTTGGTGGGGAGTAAAATCTCGCCCCGGGTTGATTCCACTTAGATGCACATCTACTGCATTACCACCACTGATGCCGTTTTCCAGCTCCATAACCGCTGGATCAGCCACGAGCTTGCAGTCCTTAAGGCCGATAGGACCAGCAAACCCTCGGGGAGCACCAGTCACTCTTTCAATAGTCGCTTCATCGGCAAGCTCTAGCTCCATTAATCCAACAGCCCGGGCTAGCTTAGTATCATTGACCTCATGGTCTCCCCGGATCAGAGCAGCAACAATCACATCCTTGCCTTTGTAGATCAAGGTCTTGATCATCTGACTTGCTGGTCTATCAAAAAACTTCTCCAACTCTTCTACCGTGCGAACTCCCGGAGTAGCAACTCTGCTTAAAGGTTCTAGGACGCCGGATTTTTCTACCGGTAGAACAACACATTCCGCCTTTTCCACATTGGCCGCATAACCACAATGGGCACAATACACAATCTCAGCTTCACCGGCATCAGCCAAGGCCATAAACTCATGGGTCATGTTACCGCCTATGGCACCTGGATCAGCCTCCACGGGCCTTGCATTAAGACCGCAACGGGCGAAAACCCGAGCATAAGCATGGTACATCTTCCAATAGTTCTCATCTAGGCCCTCATAGTCTCGATCAAAGGAGTAGAGATCCTTCATGATAAACTCTCTGCCCCGCATAATGCCAAAACGAGGGCGGATCTCATCTCGATATTTGTTTTGCATTTGATATAATAATAGCGGCAATTGCCGATAAGATCTGATCTCCATCCGCATCAAGGCGGTAATGATCTCTTCATGGGTCGGACCCAAACAATACTGCCGCCCATGGCGGTCCTTCAGCTTGAACATCTCTTCACCATAGTCGTCCCAGCGCCCAGACTCATGCCATAGCTCAGCCGGCTGTAGGATAGGGAGTAACACTTCTTGGCCACCGGCGTTGTCCATTTCCTCCCGAATAATGGCCTCGACTTTCTGGAGGACCCTCAGCCCTAAAGGCAAGTAAGTGTAGATCCCCGTAGAAGCTCTTCTCATCAGACCTGCCCGTAGCATGAGCTTGTGACTTGCAATCTCCGCCTCCGCCGGAACTTCCCGCAAAGTCGGAGCCAAAAGCACGGACATCTTCATTCACACGCACCCCCAAAATCAGACCCATTGTACCAAAGGGTCCAAAACACTGTCAATATTAGGTAACAGTACATTAGTGCTCAGCCTGTCGGCTGGCTTCATCTTCTACTGCTTTAACTAATGCATCTACTCCGTCCTGGACCGGGAATTGGCCCACGAGCGTGCCCTGGCGAAACAGTACAACATTGTCTTTGCCAGCCGCTATACCAAGATCAGCATCCTTGGCTTCGCCTGGCCCATTTACTGGGCACCCCATCACTGCCACTCGTAGGGGGGCATGTACATGCTGTAGTCGGGATTCCACTGCCTCTGCGATGGCAATCAAATCCACCTGACATCGCCCACAGGTGGGGCAAGATATGATCTCGATTCCCTCTTGTCTAAGACCTAAAGACCTCAAAATACCATATGCTACTTCTACTTCCTTCACCGGATTCCCTGTCAAAGATACCCTTAAAGTATCTCCAATTCCTAGAGCCAGCAAGATCCCAAGTCCCACAGAGGACTTGATTGTCCCATGAAAAGGAGTACCTGCCTCGGTGATACCAAGATGCAAAGGGTAATCAACACGCTCAGCCATTAGCTGATAAGCTGCCACCGTGGTCTTGACATCGGAGGCCTTAAGTGAAATGACGATATCATGAAAACCCAAGTCCTCCAAAATGCCCACATGTTCGAGGGCACTCTCTACTAAGGCCATGGGTACTCGGCCACCATACTTGTCTAACATAGGCCTAGCTAATGAACCAGCATTGACCCCAATCCGAATGGGCACTGCCCTTTCTCTAGCTGCGGAGACTACTGTCTGTACCCGCCCACGATGGCCGATATTGCCGGGATTGATCCTTAATTTGCTGACACCTGCCTCCACAGACAATAGTGCCAACTTGTAATCAAAATGAATATCTGCCACCAAGGGGACATCTGCTAGACGGCAGATATCATGGAGAGCCAAAGCTGCAGCTTCATCAGGTACAGCTAATCGGATCAACTCACAACCAGCATCATGAAGCTCTTTGATCTGCTCAACAGTGGCAGAAACATCCCGAGTATCGGTATTAGTCATAGATTGTACAACAATGGGTGCGCCACCACCCATGACCAGCCCCCGAACCTGCACTTGTCGTGTACCAGTTCGGAAGGTAGTCTTCGGCCGTGCTGGAATCAGCGTCTTGTCCATCATGTGATTCGATTCCTTTCTCACAGGCCTTCGCCCTTCCTTTTTAAGCAACTACCCAGGTGGTGAAGGTTCCGCTAAATCCGTGGGTCATTTACCCAAAAATATCCAGGCGCAATAGATCCTTGTAAGTTGCAAAAAGCATGAGCAACAGCAAAAAGGCGAGGCCAACAAATTGCACTGCTCCTCTCTGCTCTGGCTCTAGTGGACGGCCTCGGATAGCTTCCCAGATCAAGAGTAGCAACCATCCGCCGTCAAGCACTGGGATTGGTAAGAAATTGAACAACCCAAGGTTTACGCTCAGCACACCGGCGATAAATAACACAAAAAAGAAACCGTGGCTCGCCGATTCACCCACTAGTTGGAAAATCCCAATGGGGCCGGCTATATCAGGTTTAACCCGGCCTGTTATCATGCGATAAATTGATGCGATGATGTCCCTAGAGATCACGATAGTTCGCTCTAGACCAAGGCCGAGGGCCGTCCCTACAGGTTCTCTAGGTTTCTCCACCATACCTACGCCAAGGCGGGCGCGATCAATCTCGGGATCTAAAGATGGTGTAATGGCCAGCTGAACTACTTTGCCCTCCCGGGAAATAGTCACGGTAGTCTCTTCGTTTTCAAAATCGGCCACTATCTGGTTAATCTCCCGCACCGAATGGATGCGCTGCTCGGCGACATGGGTGATCTCATCACCAGGTAAGAGACCCGCAAGTTCGGCGGGAGATCCCGGTTCCACCGACTGAACAGTAGGGGGAATGACTGCAAGCCCCATGTATAAGGCAAAGATTACGGTGGCAAGCACAAGGTTCATGATGGGCCCAGCAGCAATCACCGCAAGACGTTGCCACAATGATTTATTGTTGAAATTCGACTCATCACTATCAGACACTGTCTCTGTTTCATCTTCAGGGATATCCATCCCGGCCAGTTTCACGAAGCCACCTAAAGGAAGCCATCTAACTGAATACACAGTATCTCCCCTGCGCCTTTTGCCCAATATCGGGCCGAACCCCAAAGCAAATTCGTGGACCTTGACACCCACGGCCTTCGCTACAAGGAAATGACCCAATTCATGGAAAAACACAGTGGGACCCAGCACTATAATAAAGGCAACTAGTAGATTCAAATTGACCACCCTTTCAGCTACAGAGCCCTTGTATATGCAGGGCACAAGCTTCACGGACCTTAATATCTATCTCCAGTATGTCATGAATGCTGGGATTTGACACACCTTGGTGTCGCTCCAAAGCATCATTGACTAACCGGGGGATATCCATAAAACCTACCTGTCGCTTGAGGAAGGCCTCCACTGCCACTTCATTGGCGGCATTTAGGACTGTAGGATAGGTACCGCCTGCCTTAAGGGCCTTGTAGGCAAGATCCAAGCAAGGAAATCGCTTCGTATCAGGTTCCTCAAATTCCAGGTTACCCACCTCCGCAAGGGATAAAGGGGAAACCGGTGATGTGAACCGCTCGGGATAGGTAAGGGCATACTGAATGGGTAGGCGCATATCAGCCACACCTAGCTGGGCCAGCACACTACCATCAACCAGTTCCACCAATGAATGGATGATACTCTGGGGATGGACCACAACTTCAATATCCGGAGCTGACTTACCAAAGAGCCAATATGCCTCAATCACCTCTAAGCCCTTGTTCATTAGCGTGGCAGAGTCAATAGTCACCTTACTTCCCATACTCCATGTGGGGTGGGCTAGTGCCTGCTCCCGAGTCACTTGCTCCAATTCCCGAAGACTACTTTTACGGAAAGGCCCCCCTGAGGCTGTGAGAATTATCTTCCGCAGATAATCCTGATTGATGCCTTGTAGGCATTGAAATATGGCGTTATGCTCACTATCCACAGGTAGGATCCGCACTTGCCGCTTGCGGGCGGCCGCCATGATCACACTACCCGCCGCAACCAATGTCTCTTTGTTAGCCAAGGCTACATCCTTGCCCCCGTTGACTGCGGCAAGGGTAGGGGCAATTCCATTTGCGCCCACAACGGCATTTAGGACAAGATCAACATCATCCCTTTGTACCATCTCTTCTAGCCCAGATTGTCCCCAAAGCAGTTCCACCTGGGGCAGTTCCCTTGCACTAAGCTCATCCACAAGGCACGCTCTAGCCAAGCTCGCTACGGAGGGTTGGAACTTTCTGATCTGTTTTTCCAAAAGATCCACATTAGTTCCCGCCGCCAACCCCACAACTCGAAAACGGTTAGGCATACGGCTAATTACGTCAAGGGCCTGGGTGCCAATGGAACCTGTGGAGCCTAAAATGACAATACCTCGCACCTATCATCCACCTCACTGCCTATTCTTTATTCCAAGCTGGAATAAAGATTGACACCATCGTTGCTTTCAAAATCACCATCACTATCGGTCCAAGGATGAACCCGCTAAAACCAAGTAGCTGAATACCAAGGTAAATCGCCATAAGCGATGTCAATGGATGTAACCCCAACTGAGCGCCCATAATGCGTGGTTCGGATAGCTGCCGCGTGAGTAAAATAGTGCCTTGGATCACCGTTAACCAAACAGCATGGCGAATGTCGCCAACCAGAAGATGGTATAGAATCAGCGGGACGAAAACTCCGCTAGGCCCTGTCATCGGTATGAAGTCCAAAATGGCTACAAGTAAACCTAGAAGCCACGCGTAGCGAATTCTAAGAATCGTTAATCCGATCACGGCGATAGAGCCAGATAGAGAGATTAACATTAATTGTGATCTAAGAAACCCAAAAATACCGTTGGCCACTTGCTCCCTAATATGATTGGCCTCAGGTCGCCACCGCTCCGGCACAAGACCCATGAAAAACTGAGTAAATAGCCGCCGATCCCTACTGATAAAAAATGTGGCAATACTGGCGATAATCAAAGTAAACATAAAAGCGGGTAGCCTACTAATCGCTCCTAAGAAACGGGAGGATACCATGCGGATTGTATCAGTTACCTGATCAAAATCAGGCCGCGCTATCTCCAAGATAGGAGCTGGCATCTCATTAAATATCACAACATAAAAGTTTTCCGCCCACTTAATCAGATTACTTAGCCATTCTTCCCAGTAGTTGCGATATCTAGGCAAAAGTGATACGAGATGGGTAAGCTCTGCGGTCAAATTAGTGACCATCAAAGTCAATAACAGTATGACTATTGCCAAGAACAAGAGCAGAACGACCAAAACAGCCACACCTCGGGGAAACCTCAAGCGCTTCTCCAAGATGTTTACAAAAGGATCGATGAGCGCAGCAATCAAGAGGGCTAACATGAAAGGCGTAAAATAGGCAAGCAAATATTTGGTGCCTAAGATAACTAACACCAATACCCCGATAATGGCCAAAAGTAGCTTTAAGCGACGCTCCATACTTATCTCACCCGCCTGCAAAGGACACCTGACTACCTAGAATCTTGACAATGAGTATATTCCCATAACCGCGCTTCTAGAACGCCCTATCCTAGCCACCTAACAAGATAGTAAAACACCGGCACGGTAAATAGCAAGCTATCAATGCGATCAAGTATACCCCCATGACCCGGCAGGATCCAGCCAGAGTCCTTAATACCAGCTTCCCGCTTGAGGGCAGATTCAAACAGATCCCCAGTAATGGCCGCAAGGCCAATCACTAGGCCCAAGATCCAAACAGGAAGCAACTGCAGCTGTAGCTGTAAAAAGCTGTCAGAGCACCCAATAACTATGGTGGCCGCGACTAGACCCCCAACCGCTCCTTCGATGGATTTACTAGGGCTGATACGGGGAGCTAGCTTATGGCGACCCCAGCGCATTCCTGAGAAATACGCGCCGGTATCAGTTGCCCAGGTGCCTAGAAGCACCAGGAGCAAGAGCTCAAAGCCATGAGCCTCCCCACGCAATAGAAGGAAATGACTGGGCAAAAAAGCACCATAGAAAAGTGCTAGAAGAGTTAGCCCTCCTCGCCTAAAGGGGCGGGCGGTTTTGGATAGGAGCTCTCGAATCGCTACGGCTAGAAATGCGATAAACATGATGGGTGACACCCACAGCTCCTTTTGCCATTGAATAGCCGCCAAAAGACAAATGCTAGTGGCATATAACACAGTCCCGGGCACAGGACTACCCATGGCATTTAACATTAACCGCAACTCAAACATAGCCACAAGGCTCACCGCCAACACTAAACCAAAAAAAGCCCACCCGCCCCAATACAGACAGCCAAGTACTATGGGGATAAATACCACTGCTGTTAATACTCGCTTCATCAGTGCAGACATAAATCCTATTCCCTTTCGGTTGCTTTCTTGCGGATCTTGCCAAACCGACGCTCTCTTTTTTGGTAATCGGCTAGGGCCTTCAGAAAATCCTGCGGGGTAAACTCAGGCCACATCGTATCGGAGAAATACAACTCCGCGTAGGCACTCTGCCACAAAAGAAAATTGCTTAGACGACGCTCTCCGCCGGTTCGAATAATCAGATCTGGATCCGGATCACCTGTTGTATAAAGGAGTTGGCTAATTGTTTCTTCAGTGGCGGCCACCGGTTCCCCCCGGGCAGCTTTAGCCAACAGCTCCTGAATGGCCTCGAGGATTTCCAGGCGACCACCGTAACTAATGGCCATATTCAACTTTAGCTTGTCATTATGGGCAGTTAGTTTGGCCGCTTGCATTACTTGCTCATGCACTGGTTGAGGCAAATCCTCCAGCCGACCAATAGGTACAATCCGTACACCCTCTTGATGCAAGGTATCGAGCTCTTCCTTAAGCACCTCTAAAAGAAGCTCCATTAGAAAATCGACTTCTGTCTGAGGACGTTGCCAATTCTCTGTTGAGAAAGCATACACCGTCAAAATGGGAATACCTAAACGCCCACACTCCTTCACTATCTCCCGAAGTGCCTGGGCACCTTGACGGTGACCAACAGAGCGTGGCAAGCCCCTTGCCTCGGCCCAACGCCCGTTGCCATCCATGATGATACCTATATGGCGGGGCAACCCGTTGGCTTGACTCGGCAATGGGCCAGTAACCTTCGGGCGACCCCACCAAGACCGAACTAACTTTTCCCACAAATCGCCGTCTGTCCTTTCCCTTGCGTACTCAAAAAAGCACCCCCTCCAACTCTTGAGGGGGTTATCTACGTCGGCATAGGCCACACACGCAAATCACCCAGGTATTACCAGTACTCACGGGCGAGCACAACCTGCCACAAGCCACCCTCGCCATTTGGGTCTTCCTCAACAGCCACCACTCGCCACGGACCTGGGCGATAAAACTCTGGAATCCTTGGAGGCCCTGTCTTAACCAAGCTGACCCGCTCCTCTAGTCCGGGCCAAGTCCGGGTGACTTCATCCCAGGTAAGCCCAAGCATGGCCTCTATCGGTGGCAGGTCGACATCTATAGGCCGCAAGTTGTGGGCTTCCTGGTGTTTTGCGTTCACACTATACCTCCATAATCTCGGCTTCTTTATCTTCCAAAAGTCGATTGATCTGCTCAATATACTTATCTGTAAGCTCTTGAACTTCAGATTCCGCCCTATGTCTTTCATCTTCTGAGATAGTGCCATCTTTTTCTAGAGTACGTAAGCTATCATTGGCTTCCCGCCTGATGTTTCGGATAGCAATGCGATTGTCCTCGGCGCCTTTGCGGACAAGACGCACTAGATCCTTACGTCGCTCCTCAGTCAGGGCGGGAATGGGAATTCGAATTACTGTGCCATCAGAGCTGGGGGTAAGGCCCAGATCCGACTTAAGAATTGCCCTTTCAATATCCTTTACAGCACTCTTGTCCCAAGGCTGAATTACCAGCAGCCGAGCCTCCGGTGCCGATATGTTCGCCATCTGGTTTAGGGGAGTGAGGGTACCATAGTATTCAGCTTGAATACGATCGAGCAATGCCGGATTGGCCCTGCCAGTGCGGACAGTGGAGAAATCGTACTTGGTGGCCTCGATAACCCCCTGCATCTTCCGTTCGTTTTCTCTAAGTACTTCCTTTGTCATATTACGTCCCTCCCACGATGGTCCCAATGCTCTCGCCACATACTGCCCTGCGGATGCTATTCGTTGCAGCAATATCAAAGACGATAATGGGAATTTGATTATCCATGCACAAGGATACGGCTGTGGAATCCATCACCTTCAAGCCACGCCGCAAAACCTCAATATATGAAAGGTTACTAAAGCGGCAAGCTTTTGGGTTAGTGCGGGGATCATCATCATACACCCCATCTACGCCCCTCTTGGCCATGAGGATAACCTCTGCCTCAACTTCTGCAGCCCTCAGCGCCGCAGTTGTATCTGTAGAGAAATACGGATTCCCTGTGCCTGAAGCAAAAATAGTGACTCGACCCTTTTCCAAATGACGCATAGCCCGCCGCCGAATGTACGGCTCAGCAATTTGCCGCATCTCTATTGCGGTCATAACTCGGGTATCAACTCCGATCCGCTCAAGAGAATCTTGAAAAGCAAGGGAATTGATGATCGTTGCCAACATCCCCATGTAATCGGCAGTAGCTCTATCCATGCCCTGGGCACTGGCAGCAGCCCCCCGCCATATATTGCCGCCTCCGACAACTACAGCAAGCTCCACGCCTAGCTGCACCACTTCAGCGATGGACTGGCTGATGGCCTCTACAACACTTAAGTCTACTCCAAAGCCCTTTTCCCCTGCTAGAGCTTCTCCGCTCAATTTCAAGACCACACGCTTGTATCTTGGTTTGACCATCCCTATCTCCCTTATAGATTCGCCCCTTGCCACAATGTTCCTCCCCACCTAGGTCCGGTTAAAAGAAGAGAACACCATGGTGTTCTCTTATCTGCCTATTTGTTTAGTTCCGCCATAACTTCGGCGGCAAAATCTCCGTCATCCCGTTTGGCGAGACCTTCTCCTCGCTCAAAGCGAGCAAAGCGCCGAATGGCCATGTTTTCCCCTAGCTGGGCAATGAGCTCCTGAAGAACCTGATTTACTGTCTTGTCAGTATCTTTGATAAAGGGTTGCTCCAGCAAGCAGTTCTCCTGGAAAAACTTCTCCATGCGCCCGGTTACTATGCGATCTAGAACCTGCTCGGGCTTGCCCTCATTCCTAGCCGCCGCCAGATAAATCTCTTTTTCCCCTTCAATCACTTGGTGGGGAACATCCTCCCGGGAAACGTATTCGGGCTTAGATGCGGCTACCTGCATGGCCATGTCCTTCACAAATTCTTTAAAGGCGTCTGTTTTAGCCACAAAGTCCGTCTCACAGTTGACTTCGATTAGAACCCCAACCCGACCTCCTAGGTGTATGTAGGAGTCTACTAAACCTTCTGCAGCAATGCGCCCAGATTTCTTGGCAGCTGCTGCCAAACCTTTTTCTCTAAGATAAGCAATAGCCTTATCTATATCGCCCTTGGTCTCATTTAGTGCCTTTTTGCAGTCAAGGATTCCGGCACCTGTCCGCTCCCTTAGTTCTTTGACCATAGCGGCCGTAACTTCTGGCATAGATTACCCTCCTTACGTGTTTACAACATAAAGGGGAGGTAAAGGGCAGACACCCCTAACTCCTCCCCTTTCCACTAATTATTCCACGTCTTCACTAGATTCTACAGTGTCGTCGGCTAAGTCCGCCGATTCATCGGCCAAAGCAGCCTCCATACCCTGCTGCCCTTCTTGGCCTTCAATGACTGCATCGGCCATGAGCCCTGTCAAAAGCCGTATAGCACGGATCGCGTCATCATTACCAGGGATGACGTAATCGATCTCGTCTGGATCGCAGTTGGTATCGACAATAGCAACGATTGGAATATGCAGTTTCCTTGCCTCAGCCACAGCGATCCGTTCCTTGCGGGGATCTACTATGAATACTGCACCAGGAAGCCGATTCATATCCCGAATACCACCGAGGAACCGCTCCAGTTTTTCATGTTCCTTGTGCAGGCCTAGAACTTCCTTTTTGGGCAGAACCTCGAAAGCACCATCTTCTTCCATCTGTTCTAGCTGCTTGAGGCGCTGCACCCGGCTACGGATCGTGCTAAAGTTCGTCAGCATACCACCTAACCATCGTTCATTAACATAATACATGCCACAGCGGTTAGCCTCTTCCCTGATGGCTTCATAGGCTTGTTTCTTGGTACCGATAAACAAAACAGAATCTCCGTTGGCTACAACATCCTTGACGAATTCGTATGCCGTGTCAATCATGCGTACGGTCTTTTGTAGGTCTATGATATAAATACCGTTACGCTCCGTGAAGATATACTCCTTCATCTTTGGGTTCCAGCGGCGAGTTTGGTGACCAAAATGCACACCAGCCTCTAGTAGCTGTTTCATTGATACTACCGCCATTTACCCACCTCCTCTCAGGTTTTTTACCTCCGCATCTGTCTCCCTGCTTCCCACCACAGAAGTGGCACCCGAAAAGTCAGTCAAGATGCGTGTGTAATTGCACCACACATAACTATAGCATATCCTACCGGATTAGTGCAACAA
>JAAZMF010000063.1 GCA_012798955.1 Bacillota bacterium
CCTTCACTATCACAGGCGTTTAGTACAATGATTTGTGCGCCTGCCGCAATAAAATCGTCAATCTGCTGAAATTGCTTATTCAAGTCATTGTCCCCGGACTCAACCAACACACGCACTTTGTCTCCACCAATGTCCCGTGCCGCCTGGCGCACAGCGTCACCCATCAGCTTGAAGAAGGGATTCTGTAGATCCTGGCACGTAAATGCAACGCACTTTAATTCGGGCGCTGCCTGTGCCAAAGTCGGCATAGCAATAGCGATTACTAGAACAAGTACAAATAGCGCTCTCTTCATTGTCAATAGCCTCCTCGCTTTTCGCCTACGCACTGTCTAAACCCCAAAGATCCATTGTGTTTATCCCGCTAATCACCACCTTCACCTACCGAGCAAGCATGCACCTGACCTGTTGTTACCCGATAATTAAGTGATGCGCAGTTACGGATACTGCTACATATCAGCTAATTGGTTTTTGCAGGGTGATTTATTTAAATGACGTTACGGTTGTGCGTCTTCCCCAGCTTCCGCGCATTATCTGATAATACGTTTATTCTTCTTGCCTGTGATATTTCCTTCTGTCGGGCATATTCCTTTTTTCTGGCAATTGGCTGGCGCAGCTCCGTAAAGTAAACAAAAACCCCCGGAGACGGTGGTCAACCAGGGGCGCTTCTTGGGCGTTTCTCTAAAATTGTAGTTTAAGTGTCACCTTCACCGCTTCTTGCGTACCTAACCATCCCCCCGTAGCTCCCTTACGGCCTCAACCATCGCCAAATACCCAGATGCCGGTACATAATCTGGAATAGAGTTACCTGAGCCTAGGGCTACCCCGTTATCTCTAGAAGCATAGCTATAGACCTTGTTGACATACTCTTTGATGTCATTTTCGCCTAACTGACAAAGAACATCTGTATCAATACCCCCGAAATTCCCAATCTGATCCCCATACCTATCGAGCCACACATCAAATGTGGCTATGGCATCTTCGTTGGAGTGCTTCGCGTCAATCTTTGCTACAGCAATAAGTTCATCCATTATCTCAAAGATATTACCACAGGAGTGAAGCAAGAAGGGCTTTCGGAAATAGTGAACCATACTAACAATGCGTGCGTATTGAGAAATTACCTTGGCCTTAATGTCTTGGGGAGAGATCAATGTGGCACTTCGAAATCCCAGGTCATCGCCAAATCGGCAAACTGCATATATGTCACCGTATGCTTGGAGAAACCTCTGCCAGATGGAGACAAGCATATCACCCACAGCGGCAAAAAGATCATCGTACAAGTCAGGGTCATCTGCTTTGATATAGCATAACTGCGTAAACCCTACAACATCTTGGACACACTCAAAGATTCCGTTACCTGGGCCTCCTACGGCCTTCATACCTAGGGGCATGGCTTCTCTAAGTAGCTCGAAATCTTCCCCGTACCCTTCAAAGAATAGACGGGGGATATCCTCCCAAGGATAGGCTAAGAAATCTTCACGGTCCCGTATGACACCGGGCTGGTGTCCCCCTAAAGCTCCGCTCCCCGGCATGATGGGACCAACACAGCACTCAAAGCTAACTGTGTCGTATCCCATCTGCTTGAAAAACTCAACGTAATATCGAAAAAACTCTCGCCGATCGGCCCGATCCCCATTGAATAAATCGCCAAAACTGATGCCGAGGATTTCCTCCATAATCTCAGTACAGATGATATGCTCATAAAGTGGTATCCGCCTTGGCCTGTGATTGTAGGCCGCATCAACTATATGCTGATAATCAGGTTGAAAGCTCAATCGGATCCCCTCTTTCATCTATCCCTTGTCTCTATCGGCCCCTTGGCTCCTCTGTGTCTTTAAACAATAAATATGTAAGCACCCAACATCTCTGACCATAGCGGAGATCATGGTTCCATCTTGTTGGCTCCATCCCGCCTTGCCAACGGATGTCAAACATCGTGTCCGCAGTTGTGGAAGGAACATGTGAACATTCATCTTGGAACTGTGTATTGACTCGGTGTTCCCCGGACACCGATATCGGGCTTCCGTCTATCGAGGATTGCCATGGACATCTCAATTACTTCCTTAGCTTCATCGGGAGTCATAGTGCCAACTGTAACCATATCCTGATCTCGAATTGAGTTCCATACGAAGGTCAACCCAACAAAGGGGGTTACCCTTCCCGCTGCCATAGGCTTGATGGTCATCACTGGTTTCTTGGCATCATGGATCAGCTTAGCTACCCATTCAACCTCTAGTTGCATGAGGAAACCCATGCAATTGTATATTTGAATATAGGTTTCAACATCATAGTTTTCTTTGTCGGAATAGGCGACAACCTCCGGCATATGCGCGGATAACCCTGGGATCATGCCCCTTTCCCTGATCATAGCAGTGTATTCCTCGAGCCTACGGATTTTCTCGCTACTTCTATCAAGTAATCGCTCTACTGAAGAGTGGTGGGGCAAACATATCCTTGCGCCTGTGGCCGCTACTTGATCGAATATGGCCTTGGACTCATCCCTGCCTTGCACGGTATCCTCAACGTTAATTATGGGAGTATCCACTTTAATGCACTCCACACCGGTTCTGTCTTCCGCATCCTGAATCGCATCGAGAATCCTTGGGTGCTGTGTCAGCGGCCCCATGATTGTGTCCACCCCTCGGCCAAAGAAAACCTCCAAAATATCCGCTATGGCTTCACGAGTGTTTAAGCTATTGATCAAATTGTCCTTAGCAGGGCTTTGATGGCTCCAACCCAACATCCAATTGGTTCCAATAATCATCCGTGAGACCGAAAGTCCCCCAACAACAGTCCTGGGAAATCCCACATTACTCCCTCCTTCAAATTCTCACCACGGGCGGCCCTCGGCGTTACTATTCCCTTTGACTCAACCCATTGTCCATAGTTCATGCATCCACACATGAGATCATAGTCTGTGGTCGAGACAATCAAGACGCCCAATTTGACCTCAATGGTATATTCTAAGCCCTTGGGTCTTTCTTCTAGAACATTCTTCGGCGCCTACCTATGCTCACCTTCCTTTCAAAAATGAACATGCATATCCCGAGCTACATCTTGACACGCTGCATAAGTACCATCACCCCCAGGCAATACTTGATCCTGGAGGTGTTAGCGTTGACACTGCAGTTAACCCAAAAAGAAAGAATGCTCCTACAAGATCAACTGACCCATGAAGAAGCCTGCATCAAAAAGTATGGCAGTTACGCTGGACAAGCACAAGATCCGCAATTGAAGCAGCTTTTCACCCAGCACCAGCAACATGAGCAACAGCACTATAACACTATCACTCAACTGCTACAAGGAAACGTCCCTGTGATGACAAGTGGCGGGCAAAATCAACAGATGCAGTTGCCCAAGGCACAGTCTTTGGGGGTACAAGTTAACCAGACCGATGATTTCATGTGCCACGATCTATTGATGACAGAAAAATACGTTTCCGGAACCTATGACACGGTAATCTTCGAATCTACGAATCCTGCTTTGCGCCAAACCTTGCAACACATTCAGAAGGAAGAGCAGCAACACGGAGAAGACATTTTTAACTACATGCAACAGCATGGTATGTACACTGTTCAGTGAACTCTAGTTCAGTGAACCCGGGTAAACCTTAAGGGAAGCAAGGCTAACCCTTACTTCCCTCTATTCCTGATCAGTCTCCCTCAATGCTCATAGCTCCAGAATTCAGCCCTACACAAAGCCTGAGTTGCATATCTGCCTTGTGTTCATCCCCTACTGACACCAGTCGACCTAATGCCCTGGTCTAGGGCTCACCAAGACGCAACAATCACCCATCAAGCTGCCTGACTGTGAAAACCCGCCACGGATTCCCCCGCACTTGCCTGTCGCAACGCAATACCATTTCCAGATTGGTATCTGTTCTGACACGAAAAGAATGGGATTTTACATACGTCTCCCGACTGTCATAGGCCCGTAACTGCTTGGCAGTCTCCAATATGGCCACAACGTTATGCTCCTGCTCCCTCCAAGTAAAGCGCATAGGACAGCCCGGGGCTCCTTGGGCTAGTGATGCCAAAGAGACCGAACTACTATCCACAATAATCGGCTCAGAGACAAACTCTTCCCGTGGGATCTCCACCACCTCCTCTATCGAACCAACCGGCAACCTTCACAATAGCTACCCCAATAGCTACCTGTCTAGGTCACTTTCCCTATCGTGCCGGGCCTAGTTGATTCACCTCTCTGCTACGCTACTTCATACACTAGCAACCATTAGCTCCCAGTGGAGTGATAGTGCCTTACTCCAAACTTCCAAACCTGTACGCACCCTAGGAAAAACAAAAGCCCAGCCAAAGGGGAAAGACAAGACAGCCACATGGGCACATGTAAAGGATCTTCGTGGTCCAAGATGGCCATGAGAGGGAAATAGTTAATAGTCGCTAGGGGGACAATCCAGATGAAAAAGCTTCGAAACCAACCGTGATAAATAGAGATGGGCACTTGAGCGGTATCCACCCCTCCATAGGTGGCCAAGTTGACAACTTCCAAGCTATCCACGGTCCAAAAAGACAGAGTTGCCTGCAAAACAAACAGCCCCGAAAATAGAAGACTACCACCGAGGATGGCTGCTCCCATCAAGATGCCTTGAGGAAGGGTGAGTCTATGCTCTAAATTGGCTAGACCCCAGATAAGTACTAGTAGGCCCTGCCCGAGTCTCCCCACTCTCATAACTTGAAATTCCAGGCCCATTACCTGTAGTACGGTACTTCTGGGACGTAGCAAAATCCGATCGAAGTCACCAGTTCTCACGTAGCGATGGAGAATGTCAAAACCCCTAGCTGCCGCTTCAGAAATGGCAAAAGCCATATGTACCATGCCATAGAACAGAGCCACCTCTGGCAGCTTCCAGTCCTTCAGACTGCCAAATCGGGCAAATAGAGCCCAAATTCCAACAAACTCCACCCCGTTGATGACCAGATTCCCAACAGCCATCATGATAAATGATGCCGGGTACTGCAACTGACTGCGGAGCGAGAGACTTATGTAACGAAAGTACAACCTGATGCCATCCCTCATCTTCTACCCTCCCTGGACCACTACACGCCGAAGACCCCGGTCCAAGAGCTTTCGACCCCCGATGACCAGTATAGCCGTCCAAATCAATTGGCGGCGGAGGAAGACCCAGATCTCTACCGGGGCTAACTGGCCGATGAAAAACCGGGCGGGGGTATCGACAAGGCCTGCAAAGGGAAGTAATTCTAAGAGCCCTTGGGACCAATCGGGAAATAAGGGCAAGGGTACCGCCATACCAGACAAGACTATGACCAAGGCGGGAACCAAGCGATAGATCCCTTCTCCACCGATGGTCCACAGCATGGAAATATTCATCAAGTTGGTAATAGCACACCCAAGTAGCAAAGCCCCTGTTGTAGCCAGTATCCAGGCCACAAAAC
>JAAZMF010000064.1 GCA_012798955.1 Bacillota bacterium
AAAGAAACTCATCGCTGGTCCAGGTGTCTATATCTGTGATGAGTGTATTGAGCTGTGCAACGAGATCATCGAGGAGGAGCTCACCGAAGAGCAAGATACGGAGTTTGGCAGTATTCCCAAACCCAAGGAGATTAAGACTATTCTTGACCAATATGTCATTGGCCAGGAGCTAGCGAAGCGCTCGTTGGCGGTTGCCGTTTACAACCACTATAAGCGGATTAATGCCAATGCTCGGGTGGATGATGTCGAACTGCAGAAAAGCAATATCCTACTCTTGGGGCCCACTGGGTGTGGCAAAACGCTGTTAGCTCAGACCCTTGCCCGGATCCTGCACGTGCCCTTTGCCATCGCCGATGCCACATCCCTTACTGAAGCAGGCTATGTAGGGGAAGATGTGGAGAACATCCTGCTGAAGCTAATTCAAGCGGCAGACTACGATGTGGAAAGAGCCGAGCGGGGCATAGTCTACATCGACGAAGTTGATAAGATTGCCCGTAAATCGGAGAATCCCTCTATCACACGGGATGTTTCCGGTGAAGGGGTACAGCAAGCACTTTTGAAAATCCTGGAAGGGACCGTGGCCAGTGTGCCCCCCCAGGGTGGACGTAAACACCCCCACCAGGAGTTTATACAAATAGACACTACTAACATTTTGTTTATCTGTGGTGGCGCCTTTGACGGCTTAGATAAGATTATCGAAAGCCGTACAGGGAAGAAAACCATGGGTTTTGGTGCCGATATCCAGCCCAAGGAAGATAAACAAATTGGAGAACTTCTGCGGCAAGTGATGCCAGAGGATCTTTTGAAATACGGCTTAATTCCGGAATTTATCGGACGCTTGCCCATCGTGGTGGCCCTAGATGCGCTAGATGAGCATGCTTTAGTACGAATTCTGGAAGAGCCCCGTAATGCCTTGGTAAAGCAATACAAGAAGTTCTTTGACATGGATGATGTGGAGCTCATCTTTGACGATGAAGCCCTGAGGGCGATAGCACGGAAGGCCATGGAGCGCAAGACTGGTGCTAGGGGTCTTAGGACCATCATCGAAGATATCATGTTAGATATCATGTATGAGATTCCTTCAGAGGATGATATAGTAAGATGCCATATTACCGGCGATGTGGTGGACAAAAAAGTGCCTCCCCAATTAGCTAGGCGGGAGCATATTGCTGAAGAACCTGCTTAGGTGGATCTTGGAATCAAAGGTATGGCAGTGTCGATGGACCCGGGAACCCCGGGTCTTTCTGGTTAAAAGGCTACATCCCCGCGCATAATAGACAATGCGGTTATCAACCATATGTGGGGTAGGTGGGCCTCGATGATGGGTGTCTTGGGGATAATAAATCTGTTTTTTGCCATAGTTATAGGTATGTATTTTTGGAACTTATTACGGGGGCAACAAAGCAGTAAGTCTGCTGTTGATCGTGAATCTAGAAAAGAAATGGAAAAGCTAAACCGGCTCAATGCCATATCCTTAACTGAACCCTTAGCTGAGAAAACCCGTCCGGCTTCCTTTGATGAGATCATCGGTCAAAGTGATGGACTTAAAGCCCTGAGGGCCGCCTTATGCGGACCTAATCCCCAGCATGTTCTGGTCTATGGACCACCGGGTGTAGGCAAAACGGCGGCCGCTCGCTTAGTCTTGGAGGAGGCCAAGGGCAATTCCTTTTCTCCCTTTCGTCCATCAGCTAAATTCGTTGAGGTAGATGCTACTACGGCTAGATTTGATGATCGGGGTATAGCTGATCCACTCATGGGCTCAGTTCATGATCCCATTTACCAAGGGGCTGGACCGATGGGGATTGCTGGTATTCCCCAACCGAAGCCTGGGGCGGTTACTAAGGCCCATGGCGGGATTCTGTTTATCGATGAGATCGGTGAATTGCACCCGGTGCAGATGAATAAGTTACTGAAAGTATTGGAAGACCGGAAAGTGTTTTTCGAAAGTGCTTACTACAGCTCTGAGGATACCAATATTCCCTCCCATATACATGAGATCTTTCAAAAGGGCTTGCCGGCAGATTTTCGCTTGGTGGGAGCAACAACCCGCACGCCTCAAGAGATTCCGCCGGCGATCCGCTCTAGGTGTCTGGAGGTATTTTTCCGAGCCTTGACCCCTGATGAAATCGAAACTATTGCTGTCAATGCCGCTACCAAAATTGATTTTCCCATCCCCTCCGATGCCCTGGATGTGGTGAAGCGCTACGCCACCAACGGCAGGGAGGCCGTGAATATGATCCAGATTGCCGGAGGCTTGGCTCTGACCAATAAACGGCAGGAGATTAGCAGGGTCGATCTGGAATGGGTAGTGAATAGTGGTCAGTATGTCCCCCGTCCGGATAAGACGATACCCCATGCTCCTCAAGTAGGGCTCGTCAATGGTTTAGCCATCTATGGACCCAATATGGGAACTTTGATCGAAGTAGAGGCTACTGCCCTTCCTGTGGAGCAGGGTCAAGGCAAATTGGTGGTTACTGGCATTATGGAGGAAGAGGAGATGGGAGGCTATGGTAGGACCATGCGCCGTAAGAGCATGGCCAAAAGCTCCATGGACAATGTATTGACCGTCATGCGGCAACACCTTGGCATCCAGCCTCTAGACTATGATATTCATGTCAACTTTCCCGGAGGTTCCCCCATTGATGGACCTTCGGCCGGCGTGGCCATGGTTACAGCAATTTACTCGGCTATTACAGGGCGGAAAGTGAGTAATGTGGTGGCTATGACGGGAGAGGTCTCCATTAGGGGGCTTGTCAAACCTGTGGGGGGTGTTGCGGCCAAGCTGGAGGCGGCACGATTGGCCGGTGTAAAGCGGGCGATTATTCCCAAGGACAACTGGCAGAACATGTTCGCCAACATTGAGGATTTGACAGTGCATAGCGTGGAGCATCTGGAAGAGGTACTTGATCTAGCCTTACTGGATGAGGAAAAGTGCACACATATATCCAAATCTACCGTTTCTAGTGGGCTGTTAAGTGCCTCAGGATGATGTTATACTAGGCTTTGAAGCCGCACCAACCATTCACTTATTGGGGAGCTGCTCTTACTCAGCTCCTTTTTCCATGTCATTTATATCAAATGTTTGGGCTAATGTCTGGAAGGGGAAGTTTTCGTTGACAGGAGAACAAAGATATATGGGCAAAGATACTAAGGGGAGAGCAGTTGCTATAGATAACGGGGGTGAAGCCCATGACTGGGATGACAACTGAAGCCAATGAAACAACACTATTCCCGCTTTTACCCCTCAGGGGTATGCTCGTTTTTCCGTATATGATTACTCCCCTGGATGTAGGCCGGGAGAGGTCTATTCGCGCCCTGGAAGAGGCCATGACCGAGGAGCGACAATTGGTGTTAGCCGCCCAAAAGTCGGCGGAAATCACCGAACCTGAACCAGGTGAGATCTATGAGGTAGGCCTCGTGGCGGAGATTAAACAGTTACTGAAGATGCCCGAGGGCCAAATTCGTGTATTGGTGGAGGGGCTCCACCGTGTGAAAATAGAGGAGTTTGTGGACACGGAATCCTGCTTCCGCGTTCGGGTAAGCACGGTGGTGGAGATGGAGGAATCGGGGCCGGAGATTGAAGCCTTGATGCGCATGGTGCAAAATCAATTTGAGGAATATGTAAAGCTATCCAGGAAGGTACCTTCTGAAGTAGTGGTTGCCATCAACTCAATTGATGAAGCTCCGAGATTAGCAGATACCATAGCGGCCCAACTGATTGTTCCTGTTGAGGAAAAACAATATCTTCTGGAAAGTGCTTCAACCCGGGAGAGGTTAGAGCATTTGGTACTGCTCTTGACCAAAGAGATTGAGATCTTGCGGCTAGAGAAAAAAATCCAAGGTCGCGTCCGTAAGCAGCTAGAAAAGAATCAAAAAGAGTACTACCTTCGGGAGCAAATGCGGGCAATCCAGAAAGAGCTAGGTGAAAAGGATGCCGTTGCTTCAGAGGTAGATGAGTTCCGGAAGAAGATAGAAAAAGCCAGGCTTCCTAAAGCTGCCCGGGAGCAAGCATTACATGAGCTGGAACGGTTGGAAAAAATGCCACCCATGGCTGCGGAAGCAGTAGTTGTGCGTACGTATTTAGACTGGCTAACAGCGCTACCTTGGTCCAAGCAGACCCGGGATCGGTTAGATATTGCCGCTGCCCAGGCCATCCTTGATGAAGACCACTATGGACTAGACAAGGTGAAGGATAGGATCTTGGAGTTTCTCGCTGTGCGGCATTTGACCAAGAAGATGAAAGGCCCCATTTTGTGCCTTGTAGGACCACCGGGTGTAGGGAAGACATCCTTGGCGCGCTCCATTGCTAGAGCAATGGAACGCAAGTTTGTGCGGTTTTCTTTGGGTGGTATAAGGGACGAGGCAGAGATCCGGGGACACCGTCGAACCTATATAGGCGCAATGCCTGGTAAAGTGATTCAAGCTATGAAGCAGGCTGGTTCCCGGAATCCTGTAATGCTACTTGATGAGATAGACAAGATGACCATGGACTTTCGGGGAGATCCTGCGTCGGCACTTCTGGAAGTTCTAGATCCTGAGCAAAATCATGCTTTTGGTGACCATTACCTGGAAGTGACCTTTGATCTATCCAACGTGTTTTTCATTACGACGGCCAACGTGTTGCACAATATACCCAAGCCACTTCTAGATCGTATGGAAGTGATCCAGATCCCAGGCTACACCGAAGAAGAGAAGCTAGAGATAGCTAAACGCCATCTGTGGGCCAAAGAAGTGTCAGCAAATGGCCTAAAGGAAGATCAGATCATAGTATCTGATAATGCTATCCAAAAGATAATCGCCGAATACACTCGGGAATCAGGAGTGCGCAACCTGGAACGGGAACTTGGTTCAGTTTGCCGCAAAGTAGCCAAAGAGCTGGTCTCGGGTGCAGAAGCTCCCATTCGGGTTAACGTCAACTCCATTGAGACCTATCTAGGGGGCCCCCGCTTTCTCCGAACATTGTCCGAAGGAGAGAGCAAGATTGGGGTAGCCACGGGTCTCGCCTACACTCAAGTGGGTGGGGATATTTTGGCAATAGAAGTAAGTGTGATGCCTGGCAAGGGTCAGCTAACAATTACTGGCCAGTTGGGAGACGTGATGCGAGAGTCGGCCCAAGCTAGCTTAAGCTATGTCCGGGCCCGGGCAGCGGATTTGGGCATACCGGTGGACTTCTATGAAAAACATGACATCCATATCCATGTGCCCGAGGGTGGTATCCCTAAAGACGGACCATCAGCCGGTATCACCATTGCTACAGCTTTGGCATCGGCCTTAACGAATCGTCCGGTGCGGGGAGATTTGGCCATGACCGGGGAGATCACATTACGGGGTAGGGTACTACCTATAGGCGGTGTCAAAGAAAAGGTACTTGCTGCCCATAGAGCTGGCATCAAGCGGGTGCTTCTACCTAAGGAGAATGCAAGGGATGTTGACGATATTCCTGCCAATATCCAGAGGAAGCTCAAAATAGCAACAGTCGAGCATATGGATGAGGTTTTGGAAAAAGCGCTTTTGGCCCCTGTGGGCAAGGTATCGGTAATAGCAGATGATGACGATATTGCTTCGGGGACCATGCCTTTTCTCGCCACGGGACTAGGTTCCCAGGGTCAGCAACCATGGACGGGTGAAACCCATGAACCTCAGTAATGGTGTTTTTGAAATAAGTGCAGTAAAGATGGCGCAATACCCCAAGACAGATGGTCCACCCTTGCCTGAGATTGCCTTGGTGGGTCGTTCGAATGTAGGCAAATCATCACTGCTCAATTATTTGGCTAATCGCCGGGATCTGGCCAGAACCAGTTCCCGGCCTGGCCGTACCCAGACCATTAATTTCTATCGCTTCCCCCATTGTCGTGTCGTGGATCTACCGGGCTATGGGTATGCTAAGGTCTCCAAACGCACCCGGGCAAAATGGGGTCCCATGATTGAAACCTATCTCCGGGAAAGGGAGCAGCTAAGGGGAGTTGTGCAGATTGTAGACTTGCGCCACCCACCTTCCCAGGATGATGTGCTCATGGCCCATTGGCTGCAAAACCATCACATACCCTATGTAGTGGTGGCTACTAAGGCTGACAAGATAGCTCGGGGTAGATGGTTACAGCACAGCAAAGTTATCGCGGAAGCGTTAGGTACGAAGCCTATCGTGTTTTCAGCACAGTCAGGTGCCGGTAAGGAAGCAGTACTAGAGGCAATGGCAAAGCTTTTGCAGGACTCTTAGTCCCGGTGTGGTGGTGTGCTATCTAGCGTGTCTTTGGGGGTCGTTCTTCCCAACCAGGCCTTTCCTTGATGTAGCCAAAGGCCCATTATGGAATCTGGTCGTTTGGGTTTTCTGCTATGACTAGAAGGGTGGTTTGCGCCCAAGACTTCGTCAACTCGGCGCAGATAACGGACATTAGCTAAAGATGGTGTTGCCTTAGACCCCTTGGTGGTCATATTAGCTAGGGCATCATCGTCTACAACTACGGCATCCCGGCCCATAGCTACAATGGAGGGGGCGGGGACTCGACCATATCCCCGGAATAGATCATGTGCTAATCCTCCAGAAAGGAGGATCTCCACTAGAGTATAGTCCGTTGGATTTAGTCTGTAATTATCTACCCGCCCTAGTAATTTTCCACTTGTTGTGATGACGTAAGCATCTAGTGATGGTATGTTGTCTTTAACGAGTT
>JAAZMF010000065.1 GCA_012798955.1 Bacillota bacterium
AATTGCAGCGTGTAACCAATCAGTTCAAGCTAGATCAGTGATTAGCGGGATGCGCCTCCCAGTGGCAGTTGGTTGAGGTAGCTACTAGCTACGGGGAGAAAGAAGGGACTCTTGGGTTAGCCTTGCGGTTACCAAGAATCCCTTCTTGCATCTGAAAGCGAAGCAGTTCCCGGGAGCTAGTGGGAATCGATTCCTTGCCACAATATCAAATGATACGATGATATCCAGTTATACCATGGTGTTTACGATGCTTGCTTTAGATGACTTCCACATAGTCTCGCCCAGGGAATGCTGGAAAAGGTGAGTGGGGTTCTGCTTGGTACCAATAGGCTACTGATGCTATATCATCTTGTAAGGGCAGGTACGGACCACCATGTCGCCACCCCAGGGCCTGAATCGTTACCTTAAGATCCTCTTCAAAGCGAATGGGATCCATAATGTGCCAGCGGTACATGCCAAAGCGTTGCTGACTATTGTATAACCCGTCGGGTTTAATCACCTGGGATAGCCCCAAGAAGGGTGTTGAGTATATGCCATATTCGCCCTTAGGATGCTCAAAGTTCCACGCACCACCAAAGTAATCTTCTGTTCCAGTGCCACAGATGGTGGGGAATTCCCTATCGCCATCCATATAGAACTTGATCTCCCCTTCACCCCACCAGCCGTTGTTGTTGACTCCCCAAGCCATGTAGGTTCCCACATAGTGGCCCCAGCCTTTGATGCCATCTACTATGGTATGTACATCTTTGTACTTGAGGGGGTTGCTACGCCGCCATTGAGCATGGAAGTATGCGACATCATCGGGTACCTCTGTCAACGCATATGTGATCTGGTAATACAAAATCACATCAGCATCGCCGCGGTTCTCTATAGTAACTCTGGCAGATTTTCTAAAGGGCATCTCCCAATAGGAGTTCATGCCACCAGCGGGGTTAACTGCTATAGGTAGCGAATTAACATTGGAACGCTCACACCATCCGTTGCAGAAAAAGTCGCCGTAGGGCACCTCTACCGATGGCTGCTCTTCGTCGTCCCAGTAAATGCGGAGGATGAGGTTGCGCCAGTGCCCGGGAAAGCAGGTCATCCACATGTGTTGGATAGCACCGGGCCCTTCGATCTCAGCTAAGGTAAAGGTGCTATTGGCCGGGATCTCTATGGAAGGCGATACCTTCCAACCCTGCCCAAGATATTTGGCGGGTTCTGCGCCAGTCCCTTCGGTGGCCATCCCTCCTTTGCCTTTCTCACCGGTAAAATTCTCTGCACTGATGGACCGGGTCTTGGCCCGTGATAGACGGGATAATCCGCCTAATCCTAGATTTAGTCCGTTAAATCCTTGCATGGTTTTCCCTCCATTAGGTTAGTAGTAGTGGGACTTGTAGATTAGTTTATCCACTCTGGGGCTATCTTCCTTCACCCCCTAACAAGAGAGTGTGATTACCTGAAGTATTATGGGGGAATGTAGTTGGGCTAAGGTATAGGGAGGTGTCTATCTGTATAGGGCCGCCATAGCAGAAGACTATTCTATTAGCCTTAGCTCAGGGAAATACGTCTTGTAATACCCTCTATCTCTTGTCAATAGTCCATCGGCTTGCAGTAATGCATGGGCTCCGATGATAAAGTCTGCTAATATATGTTGGCGGGGGAGTTGAGTCCGTTGGCAGGTAGGGCAGTTCAGGTGTAAGGAGCTACCACATGCAGGACATATTATGGTTTTGGCCCTCCTGGTAGCATATTCACTCCATTTGAGTCCTGCTAGATGCAATATTTCCACAGTTGATGGGTAAAGTTGGATATTGCTATCCAAAAGGAAATCATCTAGTGCGTCTTTACGCCCGAATTGTGCTGCCAGCTCGGCGTAGACCATCTCGCAAATGATCAATGCACCCTTTTGCAGCGACATATCAAGCAGGACTTTGGAGGACTGGCAATGGTCTGTGTTAGGAATCAAGATATCCAGCAAGATATTGGTGTCTAAAGCAGTGATCAATCCCCCCTCATCTCCCTCACTAGATCATCGACATCCTCACCTTGAAGGTGCCCTAACTTGCCTACATATTTGTCAAAGGGAGATACCAGAATCTCTTTTTGGATTACATACCCTTCGGAGGTCTCCCGAAATACGAGTTCATCACCCTGCCTCAACCCTAGCTTATCTCGAACATCTTTTGGAATTGTGACCTGACCCTTAGAGGTAACACGTGCTCTATACACAGAACATGCCTCCAATCTAGCGGGGTTTCCTTACATGATGAGTAAGAAGTAAGATTCGGGATTCCTTGCCTGATGCTAGGGTATCATTAAACATGGGCAATATCAAGTAGTTACGGGCACTCTTAAGACTCTGTGCCCCATGCAAAGTGGCCGTGACCAAGAGGAACTAGGCCAGTATGGTCCACTACATGTCAACCCTCCGGCCCCGGCCATCTACCCAAGCATGGACTGTGGCCCGATGACCAAAGTGCTGGATTAGTCTTTGTATGTCAAGCACGTGGGCTAATCGGAATGCTTCCAACCGATGATCCCTTTGATGGAATCGTTCATTGATAATCGAAGAGACATCATACAGGAGCCGGTCAAACTCCAGTGAATGTACACCATTATGGCCTTCGCCATGTTGAGCATATTCAGGCTTGGTAGCTGCCATCTCTTGGTGTAGTGGCTTTGACGATGCTTGGGCTACCTCTGGGGCTATTGCCAGGAGGTTCACCTTTTCCACTGCTGCCGCCGCGGCTAGGCCTACCACCGCAAGCCATCCTTCGGCATATAGCGAAGGTCTCTTCTTGGTGACGCCACAGGCATAGATAAGGGCTTCAACCACATCATAGGCTCTCATCCATAATAAGCTATCTTCTAGCATGATCGCGTTGTAATTCAGCACAAACTCTGTACCATATGTTGCGTAAGGCCGATATCTGTTAACGGGACGCTGGCTAGTGGCACCATGACCTCGCACATCGAAAAGTAGAATATTGCCCTTGTCCTTAGCGAGTTCACGTACCAGTTCTGGGCTTTTCTGGACTGCGTTTGTACCTTCTTCCAGCAGAACCACCCAAGGAGGCGCATTGGTATCGGCCATAACCCAGATCCCAGTTACAGCCACATCCGACTCTGTAAAGAAAAAAACCTTTTTCCAAGTAAGGTTTTGGCTTGTGCCGGATTCAATACATCTTACCCAGATTGGATTTGCATCCCGGCTACCACATACAAGTTGCTGTAACAGCTCAAAGGGCGCCGATGTCTTAGCCTCTTTAGCCCAAGCCTTTCTGTTGAGGTCAAAGACGGTTTCGCTTTCGGGATAATCAAGGGCTATTTGGCCTTGGGAGGTGCACCAAAGCTCCCTTTCCGGCAGAAGGTCATGCTCCTCTAAGTTCGGATCATGGGGGGGTGTAGCACTTTCACCGGAGCTAGGTTGTAGTTGCACCTCTACGATACCTCTCCAAGGTCGCTCATAGTGATTGGGGGCGATGACATCGCCCAAGGGCGAACCATCTGCTTTTCCATCATTATCTTGTAGGTGATGCAGAAACCATCTAACGGTTTCTTCTCGCAGAAGATCAGCATATTGATGTGTGCCATCGGCAATTACCAGTCGGAAGTTCTGAGGTTTGCCATAGAGGTTGTATACATGCCGTGCTCTAGAAGCACTTTGGATGGCACCTTCAATGGTGAAAAAGTCCGATGCAACGGCACCCAACTGCACAGGCCTGGGAGCAATGGAAGTTAAGAGATCATCGTAGTTGATACCCTTGGTAAAGGCACCGAAGATGTTTTGCTCAGCATCATGGGCTTGGCCCGTCCAAAGATAGTGTTCCCGAGCAGTTATGTATGTACAGGGGATAGCTACTTTGATCCGCTCATCTGCCATCATGAGATAGCTAGTTTGTGTGCCACCACCGGAGTTACCTGTGACTCCAATGCGGTTAGGGTCTACTTCGGGCCGACTGCATAGATAATCTAGGCTGCGCATGGCATCATAGATAAAATACCGGGCGATGTTATGACCTCTTAGGGTGCATTGTAGTCCCGCATGGGAATGTTCATAGGTGCCCCATTCAACATCTAGCTTGCGTGTTTTTGGGTTGACATAACCCATGCGCTCCCCTTGGCCTAAGGGATCAACTGCGAGCACCACAAACCCAGCTCTGACTAAGGCGATGCATACGTTTTGGTACACTGGGTAGGCCTTTGCTTCACGGGCATGACCGCATAGAAAAAGGATAGCCGGTAGAGATTTTGCTCCTTTGGGCAGGTAAAGGTTGGCTGTGACGAAAAATTGAGGTAGGCTTTCATAGATTACTTTCTCTACACTGTAGCCATCCTTTTGTATTACGCCGGTGATTTCGGGACTTAGCGGTGCATCAGTGGTGGGGAGTCCACCGATTCCTTCCATAAAGGCTTGCCTGATCTGATGTCGCCGCCTTTCAAACTCATCTGTAGTGGCTATTTTGCACTTGGCTGCATGTTCCAAGGCAGCCGCGGCCGAGGCTCTGCGCTGAATATGCTGAGCCAATTGATTCTCTACATCCCAGTAACCATCCACAAAAGGAGCAAATGGGCGCATGGGCTTGCCTCCTAGTTAATGTTTATTTGGTTGATGAGGACCTTTGTTTTCGTGATTCTGGGAATCTATTTCCAGATGAAAGGCTAGCATTCCTCCCTTTACATGAAGCCCCCAGAGGCGTCGTAATAGGTGATAGATGGATTAGACGGTAGCGGAGGCTAGCTAGAGGAGAGTAGTCTATGCATGTTGAATTCGATACGTGGTAGGCTTCAGCGCCTTGTCCTGCATGCCTTTTTCTGTCCAATTCAGGCAGTCGTCAAAGCAGATTGTAAAAAATACCGTATGTGACAGGGCGGGGCACTAGAGGTAACCGTATAGACCAGTCCGCATGAAGGAACAGATGAGGTTGTTATGATGATTCACCGAGAAATTGATGAGCGCGCCTTACGTCCAATCTCTGAGGTTACATATTTGACCACAGAGAATGCTTGGCGGTACCGGGCCATATTGCGATACTGCTATACTCAACATGAGCGATTGCGCCATTTTCTTATGCCCGATGAGATCTATGAATATCTCAAACTTAGCCCGTATTTTGCTAGTTACACAGAAGAGCAGTTGCAGCAAGATCTCAATCAACTGGTAAATTGGGGCAACCTTATCCCCCGCCAGGAAACGGGGCGGGTCACAAGTATTGAAGAATTCAAACGAAGGCGTTTTCGCTATCAATGTACACCCTATACGGTTGAGATCGAACGAATGGTTCAGGAACTGGAAAATATGGGGGAGTCTTTTGGTGGCTCTTTGGAGAAATCCCTATTTGATCGCCTACTTTCTGGGTTGATGGAATTGGGCCGCAAGGAGATGGATGACCGGGAATCTGCATCTGTTCGCTACGCAGTTGAGGGGCTCTCATCGGAGGAAGTCAGTCTCTTATGGAGCGAAGTCTACGGGGATTTTCGCAAGCTTACGGAAAATGCTACAGACTATCTGGCCCACTTGGAAAGTGAAAAAGTTGAGGAATTGATGCGCACCGAGGCCTTCTTGGTCTATAAAGATACATTGACTGAGTATCTGCGGCAATTTGTCAAGGCATTGCAGCAGACATCCCTCAAGATCGAGGCAATCCTAGCTGAAACCCCGGATAGATTAGTCCAGGTGATCGCAAGGCATGCAGCTAACTATCAACAGAGTATCCCTCGTCTAGATGGGGAGTTATCTGAAGCTACATGGGAGCAAAAGGTGCTCGATGAGTGGCAGGGTTTAAAGAGCTGGTTCTTGGGGACCGAGGGCAAGGAAAGTGATCTGCTATATTTGCAGAGCCGCACAAATGAATCTATTCGTCGTATAACTCGATTTGTGCAGCGGTTAGGGGAACGCCACCATGTTCTCCGTAGTCGCCACCAGGAATACTTAGAAATCGCGGCTTGGTTTGCCAGTTTACCGGATATGACCAGCGCCCATGCGCTATCGGCATGTATCTTTGGAGTAACACACACTCGCCATCTCTACGGAGACGTGCGCCTGAGTGAAGATATTGATGGGGACATCTGGGATGAAGCGCCTACCATACTTATCACAAGGCCCCGCATTCGCCAATACCGGTTTCGCACACGGGTGGGAGCAATAGTGTCCCACGGGGAGGCAAAGACCGATTTACTCCAAAACTATCTTGATCAAAAGGAAACGGAACGGAAATTCATGGAAGGGCTTATTAGGCAAGACCAGATCATCTTAGCAGATCTGCCTACTATTGATGCCCACGTACGCAAGACTTTGCTTGGTTGGATCGGGCGGTGCATGACCACCACCGATGGGGTCTCCAAGACTGAAGGCGGACGCAAGATCAAACTAGATCTTATTGATAGTAATATGATTGAGCTTTGCTCTGATGATGGGGTTATGCGAATGCCCAATTTTAGATTGCAGTTTCTAGAATAGTGCTCTTGGTAGTCTATAGGATACTTACCGTACTAATGATTTTGGCGGTGGCGAAATAGGCGATTTGCCCCCCTGAGCATAAGGCTTCCGGAAGTAGGGATTGATATGGATGAAAAAACAGGCTATGGTTTTGATGAATTGGCTATGGAAGCCGCGGGGTATCTCTTAGAGCAATTCTGGATCCTGCGGGAGGGTGAGCCGGAAAAATACCAGATGGTGCGGGAACGGGAACCTGTCCTTAGAGCATATTTTCTAGAGAAATTGGGTTTTCACCTAATTGTACATCGTCGTTTTGCTAAGCTAGAAAAACTACCGGCCCGACCCGAGGCCTGGATGGGGATCCAGGATTTCCAGCATACCCGTGACTATGTTCTCTTTTGCTGTCTCTTGGCCTTTTTGGAAAACAAGGCCGTAGATGAGCAATTTCTCATGAGCGAGTTATGTGAAGAATTGGAGGGGTTATATCCCCCGGGGGAATCCCTTGACTGGACCCATTATGAGCATCGCCGCTCTTTGGTGCGGGTGCTGCTCTTGGCCACAGAGGTAGGTATCCTCCAGGTGGTAGAAGGCGATGTAGCAGAATTTGGTAACCGAGAGGACTACGAGGTGTTATATGAGGTGCCTGCCGTGTCTCGGTACTTTATGCGGCCATTGGACGCAGATTTGCTTGTAGCAAGGGATCAAGATGCACTACTTCAGCCGCAACATGAGCAATCAGATGCAGAAGTAGGCGAGTGGCGGCGACATCGTGTCTATAGGCAGCTATTGTTGTCCCCAGCCATGTACAGATGGGATACAAACGACTCCGATTTTCTATACCTGCGTAATTACCGGCATCGGATCCGGGAGGATATCGAAAGCCATACTGAATACCAATTTGAGTTATACAAGAATGTCGCTTTGCTCACTATGCCTGAACGGAGGGCTCGTTTTACGTTGTTTCCGGATAATAGGGCCATATCCGATATCGGACTGCAATTTGCCGCCATGGTCAGGAAACTTGTCGATGAGGCCGGGCTTTCTGTTGATGATGAGGGACGGATTCGTCTCACCTCTGTAGATTTTGAGGATCTTGTCTTACGGTGTTGGGAGCAGTATGGCCATGGCTGGAGCAAACAGTATAGGGAAGGGCTAGTGACCGCCACTGCCCGGGATTTGGAGGAATTACTAGCTAATTGGAAAATGCTTAGTCGTGACGCAGAGACGGGTACACTGTTTCTTATGCCGCTATTGGGTCGGACGGTGGGTGAGTACCCCGCCGATTACATGGCAAGTGATTGAGCGGGGACCGATTTTTGTAGAGTGTTTGAGGCAATGGTTGGCGGCATTAGGTGTGGTGGGACCCCAAGAGTACAGGGGTAATCCTGGGAGTGATAGATATGCAAGGCAAATGGCAGATGTATCGAACTGGTTTAATCAACTTTTGGTACTATGATGAAGAGGAATTCCATCTTGCCAATGGTAAGCTACTTCTGAGGGGAAGCAATGGTTCAGGCAAATCTGTGACTATGCAGAGTTTGATCCCGCTCTTACTTGATGGGCGTAAAAGTCCTGATCGACTTGATCCCTTTGGTTCAAGGGCGAGACGGATTGAGGACTATCTGTTGGGTGAAAAGGATCTTGTGAACCGAGATGAACGCACCGGCTATCTTTATCTAGAGTATAAGCGGGAAAATACAGATCAGTATCTGACTACAGGCATGGGGCTTCAGGCCAAAAGCCACGGACCTTTGGATTCTTGGGGATTTATTATCCACGATAACCGCCGGGTGAGCCGGGATCTTTTCCTCTATAAAACGGAATATGACGGTCACGGCAAAAAACAGAAAATCCCTCTATCGAGTAGAGAATTGGAAAATTTACTCGGTGACGGTGGCAAAGTAGTTCAGACCCAAGGCGAGTATATGGAGTTAGTCAACCGCTATGTATTTGGCTTTGAATCCTTGGAGGCCTACGAAGACCTAGTCAAACTGCTAATTCAGTTACGGAGCCCCAAATTATCTAAGGAGTTTAAACCTACGGTTATTTACGAGATTTTGAATGACTCCTTGCCTGCACTAGCCGATGATGAGCTTAGGCCCCTTTCCGACACCATTGAAAACATGGATCAGACCAAACAACAGCTGGAGCAGCTCCTTAAGGATCAAAGCTCCCTAACGCGTATCTGTAAGCAATATGATCTATATAACCAATTTGTGTTGGCGGAAAAAGCCCAAGGGCTTCTGCAGAGCCAAAAGCGAGCCGAACGATTAAATCGGCAGACAAGAGAACTAGAGGCCAAGTTAGGGGAGATGCTTAGGCAGGAAACCATGGCAAGAGACGAGTTGCTTAAGCGAGAACTAGAGCAGACAGTCCTGCAAGAGGAAGCAGTAAAACTGCGGGAACATGATGTGTTCCGGGCCGAGGCCGATAAAAGGAGACTAGAGGAAGAGCTTGCCTCCGGTGAGCACTTAATGGGCAGGAAGGCGGCCACACTTGAGCAAAAAAAGCAAAGCGAGTTAAGGTTTAAGAAAAGCTTGGAGGAGCAAGAGGCGCGGCGGGCCAGCCTAGAAAACCGGACTAAGGAACTTGTGGCCGCGCTAGAGTCACTAGCTGATGCAGCGGGGTTCGCTGACCACTTTGTTGCTGCTAACGGTTTTCGTCACCCATATGAAGAAGGCTTTAGTTTCGATATTTGGCGGCAAGATATGGCCGCTTACCAGCAGAGATTGGATCAAGGCCTGCGGTTTTTAAGGGCCGAGGGCAAAGCCAAAGAGCGTTACCATGAATCCGACAAGGATCTTGCTAATGCCCGTATGGAGCTAAACAATGCCCGGGAGACCGCACATCGCTGGGGCGAGATGTTTGAAGAGGAAAGATCCAATTGGCTTGCAGGATTTCACAGGTGGCGGGAGTCGAACGCCGAACTAGCCTTAGAGGATACTGAGATTCAATCTATCAGTCAGCGACTAATGACTATCTATGATGAATCTAGATTTGCCGATATCCAAGACATTGCTTTTCAAGCATATAATCGCCATTACCAAGCATTAGAAAAGGCGGCAGTGCAGAATCGGCATAAACTAGAGCTACAAAACACGCAGATTGCCACACTAAAAGAAGAACTGCAGGAACTTAGGCAAGCAAAGGATATGGAGCCCGAACGACATCCTGAAACTACCAGGGCTAGGGCCAAGCTAGAGGCTAGTGGTATTCCCCATCTACCGTTTTTCGCCGCGGTTGAGTTCAAGGAGGATGTAGATATTGGGCTGCGGGAGCGACTGGAAGCTGCGATCATGCATATGGGCCTTCTAGATGCTTTGATTCTTCCCGGGAAATACCTTAACGAGGCACCTCTATCGGACCGGATCATTAGGCCACGAAGGCTCCCTAAGTATGGGACGACTACTTTGGCTGATTTGCTCTATCCTACCCCGATTGAGAATGGCAAGGTGAGTGCAAAGGACATAGAAGCAGTACTTGCCGGCATTGTAGTTAACCTAGATGCACCGGGTGTGGGAGGTCAAGGTGAAACGGGTACTCACCAAATGGGGCTAGACTTTGCCGCCGGCACTGGCAGTACGATGCTAGAAGCGGAGCTAGCTGAGGGTGTTACCGTCCTCGATACACGGGGTTTTTACCATATGGGGCCTTTGCATGGACATGCCCCCAAAATGGACGAAGCCATGTATATTGGCAAAGAAGCACGGCGGCGTCTACGTGAACGGGAGATGGGTCGTTTACAGCTAGAGCTAGATGAGGCTAAGGCTAGACAGGTAGTCCTAGAGGGTGAGCTAAAGGTCTTAGGTGCAAGGCAAGAGGAATTAGTCGCGGAATACGAGGCATTTCCACCCGATACTGATTTGGGTGAAGCCTATCTGAATTTGGAGAAGGCCAGCCAACTCGTGGAGGCGTGTCTACGGGACGTGGAGCGGAGAAACGAGAAGCTCAAAAGCGACCTAAAGGAATGGCAGCTCGCTAGAGAACGGGTTAGGGAGCATACGACCGGGTTACAGTTAACTGTGACTGAGGAAGCTTTCGAGGATGCTAAAGGCGAAATGCAGAGCTACGCGCACCATTTCCAAGTCTTGCAGCTTACACATAAGGACTATCTAAATGCTGGTGAGCAGATGTCCCACCTTGGTGAAGCCTTGCAGGATGTGGCATATGACGTAGATGAACTACAGGGTGAAATCAATGTACTAAAAGGCGAACTAGCCAAACTAGTTCTTCAACTAGGGCAGGCGGAAGAGCGGCTACGAGAGCTAGGAGCCGAAGAGATTCAGGCAAAGATCGCCGAAGTTGTGAAAAGGCTATCTGAGTTACCACAGCAGATCAAAGGCCTTACTCAAAGGGCAGAAAAGGCTAGATTTGAGGCTAATACGACTAGGGAGGCCTTAACCCGAAACGCCGTGGAGGTAGCAACTGCCGGGGGTATTTTGGCCCTTTGGGAAAAGACCTTGCGGGAAGATATACGATTGGTGAAGGGCTTTTATTCTCCTCGAGAGGTGCCTGAGGCTACTGGGGCAGAGGAAACATCCGAACAATCTTCAATGGGGCGCCGAAGTAGTAGGCTACTACATTTTCTAGAAGATGGTGTCGATAGTTCCGATGCCAGAAGCCTAGCACAAGTAGCTAGAAGTATCATGGATGAATATGGAGGATTAATCACCCAGAAAAATCTGGACCGGTCCCAAGTCAGCGACAGCCTCAACCGCGTATACTACCGGGAACAGGCCCTACTTCTAGAATATGGCTTGACCCAGGAAGCTTTGCTGGAGCTTACGGAGTTGCCGGATGTGACCGCAGATGAAGTCACCAGAACATTACTAGGTGAGGTTCAGGAGAAGTCCCGGCGGGTCCAGCTACTAATGGATTATGGTGGGAAGAAGGTCAGCCCATACTTTGTATCTAGCCAAGTGGAACGAGATATCATGGTACAGCAAAGTGTTTTGAATGATCAGGATCGGGAGCTGTATGAAGAGATCATCATGCATAGTGTGGGCCGGATTATCCGGGCCCGGATCAATCGAGCCGAAAAGTGGGTCGCAAAGATAGATGAGCTCATGGGCGAGCGGGATGCTTCTAGTGGCTTGACCTTTTCCTTAAACTGGCGACCTCGGCCAGCCGAATGTGAAGAAGAGCTAGACACAAGGGATTTAGTTGATCTATTGCGATCGGATCCTCGGTTACTTAGGGAAGAGGACATGCAGCGGGTGACTAAGCATTTCCGGTCCCGCATTGAAAGGGCGAAAAGCATTCAGGAAGATCGGGGTCTTGGCTATACTTTACATCAGGCTATCCGGGATGTGCTGGATTACAGGCAGTGGTTTGCCTTTAGGCTGCAATACCAAAGGGCAGGCGAACCTAAAAGAGAACTAACCAATAACGCCTTTTACAAACTAAGTGGCGGGGAAAAGGCTATGGCCATGTATATTCCCCTGTTCTCGGCCGCGTATTCCCGTTATCTTGAGGCTAGGAAGGACGCACCCTTCATTATTTCCCTCGATGAGGCTTTCGCCGGAGTTGATGAAAACAACATCAGAGATATGTTCGAGCTAGTGGAGAAGCTCGGGTTCAATTATATAATGAACTCCCAATCTTTGTGGGGAGATTATGATACCGTATCTGAACTTGCCATTTGCGAATTGGTGAGGCCCAAAAATGCCCCTTATGTTGGTGTGGTGCGATACCATTGGAATGGGCAGGTGAGGGAAATGCAGACCTCTGCTCGGGACTATGAATTGGCCTATTCGGGATAGTTTTCTTAGAGGACAGCAGGGGACTACGGAGGGTGGTCAACCACCCCAGTTATAATCTAATGAGCCTTCGCTTTAGACCACAGGAATGTACACAAGCAATTGGAGGATACCAAGCTTTGGCTACAGATGATTTGCATGAGGCAGTACAGTTTTTCCGTGCAGACGAGGGATATACTCGCCTTTTTGCCGAGGTAATAGACAAATACAGAAGTCTAGGGCGATTCGGTGGTACCGTAGTCCTAGAGGATATGACTAGCCGGGAGCAAGAGGTTCTATCTGCCCTTCTGCGGAGAGACTATAGTGACCGACAACGGGTTACAGTTGCAGTTAGTGATGTGATTGCTGCTTTAGGAAAAACTAGATTTGCCCATATCGATCCCAAAGCCCTGCTAGATGGCTATGCAGGAGGCTTTATCTTGGCTAAGGCAGAGGAACAGGCCCTTTATGAGAGAGAGAAAGAGCAGTTTTTCAAAGACCTTGCCAATGAGTTTACTCATATATACTGCCAGATATGGCTGGAGGATATAGTGTCAAAGGCCCCAGGTACCCGGGGTGTGCACCTTGCCTATGATAAGGATCAAAAACTGCTGCGAGGGCAGCTCCAAAATGTGCTTAGGGCAATAGGGCACCTGCCCAGTAACCCCAGGGAGGGGGCGTTATCGGCTAAATATGAACGTGTTCCGGTTTTTGCTAGCCGCATCGCTGGGCATCCCCATGCCTTTGATCTAGATACCGACAGTGGACGTTTTCTAGTTGGGGCATTGCAGGCTGTAAGGGCAAGAATCGATGCCTCTTATGTGGTGGAAGCTTCACCATCGGCTGAGGCTATTACGGAATTACTGGATGAGTTTGGGCTCGTCAGAGATGACTTGCTCAATTTTGTAACTTGTACTGGTATCTTGGGATTTTCTAGCAAAGGACATGGGCCTTTACCCCTTTGGCAAGCCGCATACGCAACCGGCAGTGTCTTAAACGTACCGTTACGGGAAATGGTGAAGGTAGACAAATGCCTGCCTGGGGCAGGGTGGGAGCAGGCAAGGGAGCAACCCATGGCAGCAGTCTGCCCGATTTTCGTGATAGAGAATTCCGGGGTGTTTTCAGCTATCCTAGATGCTTTCACCGGGGTCACGGTATTGCCACCTTTAGTTTGCACCCATGGGCAATTCAACTTAGCCACATTGATGTTACTAGACAAGCTCGCGGACAACTCAATTCTCTTCTATTCCGGAGATTTCGATCCTGAGGGGCTGCAAATGGCGGAACGGTTAATGGAGCGCTATCCAGGAGCACTTCGCCCTTGGCGATACACAGTCCTTGACTATGAAACTGTTATGTCCCATGTAGGCATCCCGCCTTATCGCCTGCGGATGCTAGAACGGATAGAATCCCCGGAATTGCTACCTGTTGCCAAGTCTTTGGAAAAACACGGTAAGGCAGGCTACCAGGAAGAGTTACTGGATAACTTAGTGAGGGATATCAAGGCGGCTCAGCTATGGGCTGTATGAGTGTCCCAGTGCTTACCTAGATCAAGCCTTGGCGACAGCTGTTCTGCGGAAGTAAAAAACACCCCCAATGCTCCAAAGGCTGCAGCCATGGCTGTTATGGCGGTAGCGGCCGCGATCATGAGCATGACTACAATCTGATAGCGGACCGCTTCTAGAGGACTGACACCGGAGATAATCTGGCCTGTCATCATGCCGGGTAACTGTACGAGCCCTACCGTCATCATGGAGTTAATTGTAGGCATCATGGCTGCTCTAAGTGATTCCCGCAAAGACTCAGAGGCCGCGATGCGGGCGGAGGCACCTAGGGCTAAGGCTGCTTCAATTGCATTGCGGCGCAAAGTCAGTTCCGAGTGCAGTCTGTTAACCACTAAGGTGGCGCCATTCATGGAGTTACCGATGATCATCCCAGCTATAGGAATCACATACTGAGGTTGATACCACGGACGGACCTTGAGTACGACTCCAATGACTAAGATTAATGTAGTGGCCCCGCCGGTGGCTATCGCTGCAGTCATCACGGTGAGCAGACCTTGCTTGGCACCGGTTTGCCTTTGGACAGCATTATAGGCGGCGACAGTAGTCATGATGCCAAGGGCAAGGATGACCCAGTACCATCGGGCGGCATTAAAAAGCTGTTGCAGTACAAAGCCCACCGCCAGAAGTTGCACGAAGGTTCTCAACGTACCTATGGCCACATCCCGTTGGAGATCTAGCCTTTGCCAGTAGGAGACCAAGGCTACAATGGCTACAAAAAGTAGCGCTATAAATAGGTCCAGTCCGGTTATGTGTATGTAGTTAGACTCCATGATTATCAAGCTCCCCCCTCAGGAATTTGCGGCCTATTTCTGTCTCGGGTTCTTGGAAAAACTGATTGGCGGGGCCTGTCTCCACCAGTTGACCCTTAACTAGCAGCCCGACCTGGGTTGCGATCAGCTGGGCGTGTTCCATCAAATGGGTCACCAAAATAACGGTTAGGCTTAGCTCTCTATTTAAGCGTCCGATGAGGTTCATGACGGTGTTGGCTGAAGTTTGATCTAGGGCGGAAGTAGGTTCATCGAGAAGGAGCACATCGGGCCGATTGGCAAGGGTGCGAGCTATACACATTCTCTGCTGCTGTCCAATGGAGAGGGCAGAGGCTGGTCTATGTAGCAAATCCTGCTCTAGGTTCACCAATTCAAGATATCTTTGGGGATGGCAATGCTCGCCCCTAAGATTTGGTCCATATGCGATGTTATCACCGACGGTACCGGGTAGGAGGGCAGGAGTCTGAGACACCATGCCTACACGGCGTCTTAACTCCCGCACATCCATTTGAGCAATGTCAGAGCCTTCCAGCAATATGGAGCCAGAAGACGGATCCTCTAGGCGATTTAACATGCGCAAAAGAGTGGATTTTCCAGCACCTGATGGACCAATTAATGCTAGTACTTGGCCTCGTTCCACCGTAATGGATACATCTTTGATTACCTCTATGGGGGTTACGGTGTCACCCAGGAGTACAGGCTTTGTTTTACTGACTTGCTTAAGCTCGACTGCCATTCCGTTGGCCCTCCTACTACCTAGTTCTTCCCTTGGGACAATCACTACATATTCCCCCGTTTTGAACCCCGATGATAGTTAGTGCTATCTATTACAGATTCTATGAATCTCTTTCCGGGTGATGGGGTCAAACTCCTGCAGCCTCGGTCCTTGTAGCCAGCGTCTACTTCGCAAATAATGGTAAAGCCTCGGGGATAATTCAAGGGGTCTGTAGCAGGATCTCGCCTATTTCCGCAGAAACTTGTATGCAAGTGGTATGCTAGTTGCGTACAATGGATGGTGAAGCGCCAATGAATGCCTGGATACCTAGGATAGTGGGGCGCCAGGATGGTAGAGTGCTACTGAATGATCAGATACCTAGGTAGCCAGATATAGGGTTTTATTTCATAGAATATGGGGCTACAAGGTGTGTGCTAGGGGAGGTGGCAGTTTAATGATTGGTGGCGTGGGTGGTGGCAGTGATCAAGTGCCACAATCGGAGCGGATTTACCACGAGCTAAAGGCGGCGATTCTATCTGGTAAGATCCCACCAAGTGCAGTGCTTAGCCAAAACGAATTGGCTAGGCAATACGAAGTGAGTCGTTCACCAGTGCGAGATGCTTTAAGGCTTTTGGAGCAGGAAGGCCTTGTGCAATTGGTGCCAAAAGTGGGTGCACTAGTCAAAGCCGATGACTACTCAGATGCCGTGGATGTTACTGAGATTCGCAGTGTCCTAGAGGGCTATGTAGCAAAGCAGCTTGCCCATACCATTACCTATGAGGACGTCAAGGAGCTCAAAGATAGTCTCGAGCTAGTCCGTGAATCTGTTGAGGACGCGGATTGGGAAGCTTTTTATCATAGAGAGCGTGCACATCATGATAAGCTTGTCTCCATGTCTCGCAACAAGCGCCTTGGCCGAGTGATCGAAGGCTTGGTGGATCCTTTGTGTAATCGGGCTTATGCTGCTTATGTTAAAGGCTCTCCTGAGGCTGCCCGGGTAATGTATGAAGAGCATCTTGCCATTTTAGACGCCATTGAAGAAGGTGAAGGCAGTAGGGCAGAGGCCCTCATGCGCAAGCACATTCAGAGGATGCACGCCGCCATGCTCCACATGGCGGGCTATAGCTATTCCGATATAGAACTAGATATTTGATCACTAAAGGGTAAGATAGATCATGGGGGTGAAGTTGTGGGCATGATGAAAGCTATACGGAAAAAGGTGGCGGGACCGGGTCTGGAACTCTGCGAGGTGGAGATACCCCAAATTCGGGGAGATCAGGTGCTAGTAAAGATTGAAGTAGCGGCTATTTGTGGTACGGATTTGCACATTTACAACTGGGATCAATGGTCGGCCAATCGGATTAAGCCCCCTGTTACTGCAGGCCATGAGTTTGCCGGTAGAATAGTCAAGTTGGGTAAGGATGTGACCCATCTGCAGGAAGGGATGCTAGTCACTGCAGAGGGTCATTTTGTTTGTGGTCAATGCTATTATTGTCGTACGGGGCAAGGGCATATCTGTGATGATGTAAAGATCTTAGGTGTGGATGTGGATGGGATATTTGCAAAGTATGCGGCAATTGATGCCGGGAATATCTGGTTGTTGCCCGAAGATAGTGACCCAGCCCTTGGGGCAATCCATGATCCTTTGGGCAATGCTGTCCACGCCGCTAATGTGCACTGTCTTACTGGTCAGGATGTAGTGATCACAGGTTGCGGTCCAATTGGGCTCTATTGCATAGCTTTGGCAAAGCAAGCTGGGGCTCGCCGTGTATTTGCATCGGACATTAATGGCTATCGGCTAGGATTAGCTAAGCAACTTGGTGCTGATTTTGTAGTTGATGCCAAGGAAACGGATATTGCTGACTTAGTCAAAGAGGTAACAGGAATTGGCGCCGATATCCTCCTGGAAATGTCTGGATCCCGCCAAGCCTTTGCCAGTGGTCTAGGGGCACTTCGCAAGGGGGCGGGGGTATCACTTTTGGGGATTTTCTCTGATGTGGTAAACATGGATCTAGATGCAGTGATCTTCAATCAGTTGACTTTGTATGGCATCAATGGTCGCCGCATGTTTGATACATGGTATGAGATGGAGGCGGCCCTAGAGTCGGGCTTGAATGTGAAACCGGTGATCACCCATAGGTTTTCATTTGAAGAATACGAGAAGGCTATGGAGCTCATGAATTCCGGTCAATGTGGAAAGGTGCTGCTTATCCCGTAGCGCTTTTCGTGGATAGACTAGTAAAGCTAATAATGGGGGAGTTTGTAACCCCCAAGGCAAAGGAGTGTCCCATATGTTAAGTGAACCACTGGGCTTTGTACAAGATGAGCTGGCATCTCTAAGAGAACAAGGATTGTACAACTCCATTCGCACCCTAGAAGGTCCTCAAGGAGCTTGGGTTACCATCAATGGCGAATCCATGTTAAACTTTTGTTCCAACAATTACCTGGGCCTAGCTGCAGATCCTAGAATCATGGCGGCGGCCAAGGCGGCCATCGATGAATATGGTGTGGGGCCGGGGGCGGTGAGGACAATTGCAGGCACCATGACCTTGCATAAGCAGCTAGAGGATGCTCTAGCTAGATTTAAGAAAGTGCCTGCGGTGCTTACCTTTCAGTCAGGTTTTACAGCTAACTTGGCAGTTGTCGGAGCTCTAGTCGGCAAAGGTGACACCATCTACAGTGACAGCCTAAATCATGCCAGTATTATTGATGGGTGTCGCTTGAGCCGGGCGGAGATCAAAGTCTATGAGCACTGCAATATGGAAAGCCTAGAGGAGAGGCTTAAGGAGCCTGTTTCAGGCAAGCGTCTGATTATCACCGATGGTGTCTTTAGTATGGACGGAGATTTGGCGCCCTTACCCGAGATTGTACGCTTAGCCAAAAAGTACAATGCCATCACCATGGTAGATGATGCCCATGGCGAAGGGGTTATGGGATCTAATGGTCGGGGTATAGTAGATCACTTCGGCCTTCATGGTCAGGTAGATATTGAAGTTGGTACTTTGTCTAAGGCCTTAGGTGTGGTAGGTGGCTATGTAGCTGGGGCTAAGGAGCTAGTTGATTACCTAGCCCAGCGGGGGCGTCCCTTCCTGTTTAGCTCAGCTTTGACTCCCAGTGATGTGGCCGCTTGCACTCGGGCTGTTGAGATCCTGGAAGCCGATGACGAGCTTGTCAGCAAGCTTTGGGAAAACGCCCGTTACTTCAAGAAAGCCATGGGTGATCTAGGCTTTGATATCGGGCATAGCGAAACACCTATCACTCCCGTGATGCTGGGTGAGGCAGCTAGAGCCGCAGAATTTAGTCAAAAGCTATTTGGGCATAAGGTGTTTGCTCAATCCATTGGTTTTCCCACTGTTCCCCAGGGCAAAGCTAGGATTCGCGTAATGGTTTCGGCCGCCCATAGTCAAGAGGATTTGGATTATGGAATAGAGGCTTTCGAGGGTGTGGGTAAGGCCATGGGTGTAATCTAAGCGAGGTTTCAAGGATCTATGGGGGATTTGCTAAGGGGATTTGTCTACCTCTAGACCATAGGCTGATGGGTTGGGTTATTCTCAGACTACAAAGGCTAGCGCTCCTTGCAGGCAGTGCTAGCCTATACAGTATACCCGGCATCATGTCAGCTGAGCCGATGGGTTGAAGGAAACCCTGTCGCCTACTTGTGAGAAGACAATCCGTCGGCGAGGGCGCCACTGGTAACGGTAGGGTTGCTGCCTTCAATCACCCAGAAAGCAGGATCAGATACTCCATGGGGCAACTTCGTTGGCGAGGATACCCGGTCAAGACGTATGCGTTTTGGCGGCTCCGTGCTCCCGTCTTTGTGAAGACGCGCCCTACCCGCTCCACTAGATCGGCTCCGTAGGCCTGCACCCTCCGGGTATCATCCTCGACGAGCTGAGAATTCACCGAGTGCACAATATCTTCTCTACCCACTATTACACCTGTGACACTGATTACAGCGTCGCACAATGGTCTCTGATCCGCATCATAGCATATTCCTGTACATTTCTCCGGATGATTGGAGAATTGTACAATGGTCTGCGAGGATTGTTATACTCTACTCCATCCTCGGCGTGTTATGATGCACTTGAGGAACTATATCACTTCTGGAGGCCTTGTTCTATCCTATGAAACGGATGAGTTGTACCTATAAGCAGATAAAAGCAGATGATTCTGTGGTAGATATTATTGGTCACCCTGCTTTCTCAGGATTTGGCCAGTATATTTTCCCGTGGGATGATACAGATTATGATGCTGATCTGAAAATGGATCAGGTTGGCTATCTTTTGCCATATCATAGCCAGATTAATACTGATACTGTAATCAAGCCACTAAATCATATGATAGATGATATCAATGCAGGGAAAACAGTGTTCCACAATTTTTACAAAGAGAACGAAAAGCAGAAGGAACCAAGCAAAAACGATACAGGGCTATTTTTTTACCGTGGTGATCCAGGAGCTCCATTTGCGGTTATCTGTGCCGGTGGTGGATTTGCCTACGTGGGTTCTTTGCATGAAGGGTTTCCATATGCTCTTGAGATAAGTGAGAAAGGGTACAATGCATTCGTATTAAAATATCGAATAGGAAGTGGACGGGCAGCAACGGAGGACTTGGCCGCTGCAATATCCTATATATATGAGAATGCAGATGCGCTTTCTGTTGATACCCATAGGTATTCTCTTTGGGGAAGTTCGGCAGGTGCAAGAATGGTTGCTTATATTGGATCGTATGGAGTCCATGGTTTTGGGGGCGATAAAATCCCCGGACCTGGAACAGTAGTAATGGCCTATACCGGTCATACTGACTATTCGCCAAATGATCCACCCACCTTTGCTATCGTTGGTGAAAATGATCGGATTGCAGTTCCCTCCATTATGGAAAGACGCGTCAATGCAATGAAAGCACAAGGTATTGATGTAGAGTTTCACAGATAT
>JAAZMF010000066.1 GCA_012798955.1 Bacillota bacterium
CTATTTGTCGAGTTAGGGCTTGGGATCAGGCAGAGCCGACAGGATCTTCATGTCTTTGTCGCAGGTTATGCCAATGGCTCATGGGGATATTTGCCCACTGCTGATGCCTTTGAGCTAGGCGGCTATGAAGTTGAGACATCAGTGTTTGATGAGAATATGGGGAATGCTTTAGTGGATGGTGCATCCAAATTAGTTGCGTTATTCTAGCTTGTATGTGACTCATATCATAGATTACTGGTTTAACCTGTAAGTTGTTTCCAGTTTGTCGGTGCGCTATGATTTTCATGAAGTAAAAAAGGGGATGTCAAGATGTCTAAAACGAGTAAGTTCTATCTGGAAACCATCATATCTATGCTTAGGGAAATTGAAGAAAACGAGCAACAATCAATTGATGAGGCTGCCACTATATTGGCCAAAGCCGTGGCCGAGGATAAACTGATAAATGTCATCGGACCAGGTGGGCACTCCAACTTGGCCGCGGAGGAAGTTCTGTGGCGGGCTGGGGGCCTAGCTCCGGTAAACCCCATTCTAGATCCGGGCACCCTGTTATTTTTTGGCGCAAAGCGCTCCAATTATATTGAGCGTACTCCTGGCTATGCCAAGGCAGTCTTGGATTCATATGGTGTAGTCAAAGGCGATGTCTTGGTGATCGTCAACGCCTATGGTATCAATGCCATGACCATCGAATGTGCACTAGAGTGCAAGGAACGGGGGGTCACGTCCATTGGCATTACCTCCACCAGCTTTGCCAATGCCGTACCTAAAGATGCTCCGGCACGACATCCCAGTGGTCAAAACCTACATGAATTAGTCGATATCTTCATTAATAGTCACCTTCCCCTCGGCGATGCCGTAGTTGAAATTGAAGGCCTATCCCAGAAGATGGCTGCGACCTCCACGTACTGTAATGCCTTTGCCATCAATTTGCTCATGGTGAGAACAGCGGAGAAACTGGTACAGCAGGGTATCCGGCCACCGGTTTGGACTAGTGCGAATCTGCCCGATGGTGATCGCCTTAACAAAGAATATGAAGAGAAATACTTCCCTAGGGTCAAGCATCTGCGGTAGACATGCAAGGGTGTGTTATTCGGCAGTTGCCATTTTACTCCTGCGCCGGCCATCGTAGGCGGTGGCCGGGCTATATTTTTATATATCTCTGATCGGAATTATTTCACACATAGGCAGGAGGAAGCCCGGGTTTCAGGCTGAATAATAAGAAATGAATACAACTTAAGCTATTATGTGTGATATAATAGTCTCTATTTCCGGAAGGGAATAGGGTGAGTGCCGCAGAATAGGTATGCGAGGAACATACTTGGTTGATTGAAAAAACTAACTATCAATGCGCATAGTCGGAGGTTCTCATCCGTAGCTCAATGCCTATCACCTTGCACTAGTGAGTTGGTTAGGCTAGAAGGCTAGCATTCGTTCCGGTATTCTAACATCACGAGATATGGGAGGGCGCAATCTAGTATGGAGGCACAACCATCATATAAAGAGTTTTGCCTAGTAAACGGCAAGGTGATCACCCCCAACCAAGTGGTCTACCCGGGGGGTATATATGTTCGCGGAGAATATATTGAACAGGTATTTGCCATGGGAGAGGTGGATATCCCTGAGACCGTGCCACAGATAGACGTGAACGGTGCATGGCTTGTACCGGGTTTTATCGATATGCATGTCCACGGTGGCGGTGGCGGGGATTTCATGGATGCAAAGCGGGATTCCTTAGTGGCTATGGCCCGCAGTCACGCCCAAGGGGGTACCACCACCATTATCCCTACGACTTTGACTAGTTCCCATAGCGATTTGATGTCTGCCCTAGATGCTTTCGCGGAGGTGCGGGATAGCATCACCTGTGGTGCACGTCTATGGGGGGTACATCTGGAGGGACCTTACTTTTCTTATGAACAGCGAGGTGCCCAGGATCCTCGCCACTTGAAGAATCCCCATCCGGCGGAATATTTGGAGATGCTGGATAAATATCCGTTTATCATGCGGGTTTCTGCTGCACCGGAATTGCCTGGTGCACTAGAGTTCGGTAGGGAGCTTAGAAAAAGGGGCATTGTGGCGGCTATAGGACATTCTGATGCCACATATGACGACGTATTGGCTGCAGTAGATGCAGGATATTCCCATGTCACCCATTTATACTCCGGTATGGCTGGGGTGAGGCGGGTGAACTGCTATCGGGTGGCAGGAGCTGTTGAATCGGGGCTACTTCTAGACGAGTTGACAGTAGAAGTTATTGCCGATGGCAAGCACCTGCCGGCGGCGCTGCTTAAGCTAGCGTACAAATGCAAAGGTTCCCGTGGTATGGCGGTGTGCTCCGATGCCTTGGCACCGGCGGGGATGGGTGAAGGTACTCACGTATTAGGTAGTGGCGAAGGTGGCCAGGAGATAGTTGTGGAAGAGGGAGTGGCTTGGCTACCAGACAAATCAGCTTTTGCCGGTAGTGTAGTTACCGGGAATGCATTGATTCGCACGATGGTTGAGTTAGCCGGTGTTCCTCTACAGGAAGCCATCAAGATGGCTACCATCACTCCAGCTCGCATTTTGGGTATTGATCATCTAGCGGGCAGTCTTGACCGAGGCAAGTATGCCGATATTACTGTCTTGGGGGAAGATCTATCGGTGCTTAAGACCATTGTGGGCGGGCGGCAGGTTTATACTGCCTAGCTGGGCCCGTTTTATATAATTGAAAGGAGATTGCTATGATTAAGCCAGAGCGAGCGTTCCAGGTTGACAAGATGATGGTAGAGGTATACAAGGATCGACCGGCTATGGGGCTAGGCGCTGCCAAGGCCGCGGCAGATAAAATCCGTGAGCTTCTAAGCCAGAAGCCCATGATCAATGTGGCCTTTGCGGCTGCACCATCTCAAAACGAGTTTCTAGAGGCATTAATCAAAGAGCCGGGGATTGACTGGCAGAAAGTCAGGGCTTTTCATCTTGACGAGTACCTCGGACTTGCTAGTGATGCCCCACAGCGATTTGCTGTATTTCTAGATGAGAATATCTTTAGCAAATTGAACCTCGGGGAGATTCACTATCTTAAGGGTGATGCTGAATCGCCGGAGGCAGAGGCCCAGCGCTATACCGAGCTCCTAAAAAGGTATCCTCTAGATATTGCCTTTATCGGTATCGGGGAAAACGGCCATATCGCTTTCAATGATCCTCCAGTAGCAGATTTTGATGATCCCCATTGGGTGAAGATAGTTGAACTAGATGAGATATGTCGGATGCAGCAAGTCAATGATGGCTGCTTCCCTACCATAGATGATGTACCCAAAACAGCCCTGACTCTGACTATTCCCGCGGTAATGTCTGCCGATACCATTTATTGCATGGTTCCAGGCCCCACCAAGACAGCGGCTGTGAAGGAAACTGTAGAGGGCGAGATCTCAACAAGTTGTCCCGCCACTATCCTCAGGCGTCACGATGCCGCCATTTTGTATGTGGACCGGGATGCAGCGGCGACACTATCGAAGTAAATCTTAGAGGGATACCATCATAGATATCATTGTTATAGTTTTAGGGTGCCTTACGCGGGTTGGCGGGTAGGCACCCTTTTTCACATGTCAGTGAATGGGATAGGACCTAGGAAGGATAGTGAGATAGCGGAGGTTTTTCATAAATTATTTCAAAAATAAGCAGGAAATGCGACTGTGGTTCCAGAATGTTTAACTTGACATACTTACTTGAGCGAAAAAACTAATTGGCATTTAGTACTAACCAGCCCTTGATGTTAGTAAACACCATTGTTCTGAAAAGAGGTAATGGGTGATGATCATAGACTGTAACGCTTTCTATGGGTTTTGGCCCCGAGGATCGGTTGCGGCAGACATCGATACTGTAAGGGCTATGGCCGCGGCCCACGGCATTGACAAATCGTTGATCTGCTCCTTCCGTGGAGTCTTTGCCGACTTTGTCCAGGGTAATGCGGAAACCCTAGAGATTTGCCAGAAAGATTCAAACCTCGTTCCTGTTGCCACCATTAACCCCCACCGTTGGATAGGTGTGGAAGATGAGATCGACAGACTCTTAAGAGAAGGGGTCAAAGTCTTCCGGTTCTTCCCCGAATACCAGCATTGGCCTTACAAGTTCATGCCTTTTTACCGTATCCTGGAAAGATTAGAGGGGACAGGCTCCTTGATCATGCTCCCCGCCCGAGTGGGAGGCCACCAAAATAATGGGGTAATGACTGAGATCGGGGAGCTGGCGAGTAACTACGATCTCACGTTTGCGATTACCGGGGTTTTCTACGGTAATCTGGCAGAAGCTATTGCGGTGGCACAAAGTGAGCCCAATATTCTCCTAGAGACCCATCTTCTAAACTCCCCCGATGGATTTGAGGTTCTGGTGGAGGAAGTGGGGGCGAAGCGATTAATCTATGGCTCAAAGGCACCGTTACACCCCATCAACGCTTCTTTACTACCATTGATGCATGGGGCGATTGAAGTTAACGACAGAGAGAAGATCCTGTCCGGAAATATCCAAAGGATGCTGGGGTGATGGCTATGAGACTGATTGATGTACATGCCCATGTTGGCAGCTGGGCTTTTCCCCTTAGGAGTGGGGAAATCGTTGATGTCAAAGAACACATGAAGCTCTGCAATATCGAGCAAAGTATCGTGTCTCATAGTTCGGCCATTATGTATGATTTTGTCGAGGGGAACTATGAGTTGGCCAAGGCCTTAGAGTCTGAAGATAGGATCTGGGGATATGTTGTGCTTAATCCGTATTACCTAGAGCTGTCCTTGGAGCAATTGGCGAGATATGGAGAGAATCCTAGATTTGTCGGGGTTAAGCTGCATCCGGAGCAGCAGGCTTACCGGTTGATTTATCGCAATGTTCTAGCTCTACTGGAAAAAGTTGCTGAGCGAGAGCTTCCAGTACTAGTCCACACATTTCCCGGACAGGTCGAGGACCTTTGTGTAGTGGCTAGGCAATTCCCTACGATAAAATTCATCATGGGTCATATGGGAGGAGATAACTGGGTGGCGGGGTTGGAGGCAGTGGCCGACATAGGCAACATCTATCTAGAACCCTGTTGCAGTTTTCCCGATGCCGGCAAGCTCGAGACAGCAGTAGGATTAGTCGGCGCCAAGAGAGTTGTGTTTGGCACAGACTCTACCCTGCTAAATCCTGCCTTCCTGTTGGGTCTATTGCAGGATGCTAATCTTACAGATGAAGCCCGGCAGCGAATTGCTTGTACAAATGCCCTTGATATTTTCGAGTTTCCACATTCCTAGCACCATGTGGTGTGGTGGAGCCTTTGGTTGTGTGAAATGGGATCAGTATCGTGTGAAGGGGGTGATAGTGAAGGACACCAAATAGTCGCCCGTTGGGTATTGATCAAGGGACACGCGTTATCTGAAAAGGGAGGACTAGAACTATGAAAAGGCGTAGCAGTCTATCACTTATCTTGATGTGTCTTTTCCTCGTAGTTAGCCTTGGGAGTATTAGCGCCATGGCGGCTCCCAAGGTGAAACTGACACTATGGGGTGGCTACCCCGAGATGGGTCCGTTTTACAAGCAAGTAATCGAGGATTATCAGAAAGAGAACCCCAACGTTGAGATCAGCTTTTTAACCCATCCGCTGAGGGAGCATGAGCAAAAGCTATCCGCGGCCATACCTTCCAATACAGCAGCAGACATAGTTGAAACTACATCGTACTCCATTCGCAAGTTTATTGAGGCGGGACTACTTAATCCAAACCCTGCTAATGTCGATGGATTCTTGAAAAGCGGAGTGTTTGAGGATTTTTATGTGAATGATCTCACTATCCATGGCAATACCTATGGCTTACCCCTATTCCAGGGTCGCCAGGTGCTATTTTGGAACAAAGCTATGTTCCGTGAAGCCGGGCTACCGGGCGCGCCAACAACTTGGGAAGAAGTCATTGATTATGCACAGAAACTAGCCAAATACGATGATCAAGGCGATCTGGTCCGGGCCGGTATTAGCTTGAGAAAATCCGGTGGCGGTAGTGGAGTCGCCGAGAAATGGTGGTTTTGGCTGTATCCTGCCGGTGGCAGCATAATCGAAGAGGTTGCCCCTGGTAAGTGGCGTAACGGTTATGATAACGAGGCAGGAAGAGCAGCTCTTACTTTATATATTGACTTGATTCACAAATACAAGGTCGATGATTACCGGGTCAAGGCAGACTCCGATGGTTTCGCACTTGAGACCCACGCAATGTTTACCCGGGAGTCTTGGGTTGTCGGGCACATGCAGCAGTATGCACCGGATGTGGAGTTCGATGCAGCTCCTCTACCAGTGAACAAACGGGCAGGCACCATATGTAACTTAGTCAATATGTATGTAACCAAAAGCTGTAAAAACCCAGACGTGGCTTGGGACTTTGTCCAGTTCATGCTTAGGCCTGAGTACCAGAAGCTGCTACTTGCAGAAGTCGGCTGGTTCCCATGCCTAGATGCTGACTATGAGGATATTTTCCAGGAAGTGCCACAGTACAGGGCATTTATGGATATGCCTGAGGGATTTGAGCTCTACGGCATACCTCCTCTAGCGTGCTTTGATGAGATTCAGACTAAACTTGCCGAAAGATTAGTCCAGGCTTTCATGGATGAGACCTTAGTAGATAATCCTGAGAAGGTTGCCAAGGTACTAGCTGACGCAGCAAAAGAGACCGACGATATCCTCAGGGAGAATGGGGTATATGCTGACTGACCCATCAGTTAGCTGATGGATAACCTCAAGGACATATGCAGGCGCCTTGCTTGCATATGTCCCCCTCCTTGGGAAATAGTGCCAGAAGCGTCTTGCTAGGTTCAAAGAAATGGGGAGTGAGCAGATGGGAAGCCCAGCTAGATCCAAAGGGCTGAGTGTGCAAACGAAAAAATACTTGTTCTGCTATATTGGGTTGCTTCCTGTCGTAGCACTTTTTGTGTGGCTAAGAATCAACCCGCTAGTCTCCACAATCAAACTGAGCTTTTATGACTGGAACCTGATTAAAGCTTTTAAGCCATTTGTGGGACTGAAAAACTATGTGAGGCTATTCAATGATAAGCTTTTCATCCTAGCGCTTAGAAACACAGCTATCTTTGCCTTTGCCACCGTGCTGATCGGTATAGTACTGTCCTTGGCCTTGGCAGTGGCCCTGAATAAGCCTGGTAAGATGAATGGGTTCTATCAGACTGTGTATTTTTTGCCGGTGATTACGCCTATGGTACCGGTGTCAGTAGTCTGGAAATGGATTTATGATCCGGGCTATGGGTTGCTCAATTACTTTTTGTCCTTTTTTGGCATTAAGCCCATTGGTTGGTTAATGTATCCCAACATCGCCTTAATATCAATCATAATCATGTGTATCTGGAAAGCTGTAGGCTACAACATGATCATGTTCTTGGTGGGCCTCAAAAACATACCAAGTCAGTATTATGAAGCGGCGGCCATAGATGGGGCCAATGGTTGGGAGATTTTCCGAAGTATCACTTTGCCTCTACTCAGGCCAATCATCATGTACGTTTTTGTCACTTCAACAATCGAAGGGTTCAACATATTCACCCCGGTATACGTGATGACAACCGGGTCCCAAGGGGCACCAGGTAATGCTGTTCGAACGCTAGTTTTCAATATCTATGAGGAAGGTTTTCGCTATTTTAAGATGGGATATGCTTCATCTCAGGCAGTGGTGCTATTGCTTATAGTGTTAGGGCTGACACTTATACAGCTCAAGTTCTTAGGTGGCGATGATGTGGGTGCTAGTGTTCAGTAAAGGCTCGCTGAGATTGTGTAGTGACAGTGGAACGAGGAGGGTATGGGTACGATGAAAAGTACCAGTGGAAAAAGGATCAGTCTGCCCTATGTGATTGCTCGATTGTTGCTATTTATGGGGGCTTTGGCTATGCTTTTGCCTTTCATCTGGATGCTCTCAACATCACTGAAGCCGGCCAATGAAGTGATCACTTGGCCACCTCAATTTATCCCGAGACATCCGACTTTCAACAATTACGTCGAAGCCATGGGTGCGGCACCATTTCTACGTTTCTTTTTGAATAGTCTATTGGTATCTTCAATATCTACAGTTAGCATTTTGTTGACCTCATCTCTTTCAGGGTTTATTTTTGCCAAGTATAGGTTCCCTGGCAGGGATATAATATTCCTAGCGATTTTGGCCACCTCTATGGTGCCTTTCCAGTCGTACATGATCCCATTTTATCTTATGGTTAATGGCCTCGGCTGGATCAACACCTACCAGGGATTGGCCCTTCCACTATTGGTCATGAGTTTCGGTATCTTTTTCATGAGACAGAATATCATGGGTATCCCCGATGAACTGATGGATGCCGCCCGTATAGATGGGTGTTCCGAATTCGGCATATGGTGGCGCATGATTCTACCGCTATCCAAATCGGCTATGGCTGCTTTGTCCATTTTTGCGTTCAAGAATGCATGGGGGGACTTTATCTGGCCACTACTGATTGCCAATGACATTAATCTATATACTATGGAGTTAGGGTTGGGGATGTTTCAGCATCGCTTCACCGTAGATTACGGCTCTATTACTGCGGGCTCAGTTATATCTATTCTACCGATTATAACTGTCTTTGCCATATTCCGTAGAAACATCATTGAAGGAGTTACATTAACCGGTATTAAGGGTTAAGTGGCCTTTCTGCGGCCAAGCTTAGGGGAAGCACTAGATTTGAAAGAGGTGACAGGCGATCATGTTAGGGAATAGGGCGATGAACAAACCGGAACTACGTCAGAAACTGGATTTTTATAGTCAGCACTTGAATGAGCATATCATGCCGTTTTGGCTTGAACGAGCAATAGATAAGGAGCGGGGCGGCTATTTCACTTGTTTTAACAACACCGGGGATCGACTAGTCAGCACAGATAAATACGTATGGTCCCAGGGACGTATGGTCTGGCTTTTGGCCAAATTGGCAGAGATCGATCAGGAGGGCGACACAGACTATTTGGGACTAGCCCAAATGGGGTATGAATTCTTGCGGGCAAATTGCTTCTTACCATCGGGCCATTGCGCTTTTTTGCTTAGTGCCGATGGTAAGCCCAAGGAGCCAGTTCCGGGTAAAGGGTATGACATAAGTACTTATGCTGATTGCTTTGTAGTATTGGGGTTTGCCAAATACGCCGCTGAGAGCGGAGATGTTGAGGCGCTGGAGCTTGCTTTGAGACTATATGATTCGATTATGGCAAGGTTCGAAGGCCGAGAATTTCGTACTGAACCAGAACCACTGCCCAGGGGATATCGGGCCCATGGGATCCCCATGATTTTGTTGAATACTAGTCACGAGCTACTGCGGGCGTTGCGTAAGCACGAACACCTGGCCATGGGAAGAGTTACAGGTCAGTGCCATCGTCTCGTGGAAGATATTACTGGGAACTTTATTATGGCTGATGGTACTATCAAAGAATTGCGCCATGATACTAAGGCAGAGGATGCTTGTATACTGGGTAATTACGTGAATCCTGGTCATAGCCTTGAGGACATGTGGTTTGTTATTCACTATGCCGTGGACTTAGGGGGGGAAAGGCGCAAAGAGCTCATTGAACTTGCTTGTCGTGTGATTGAGCGGTCCTTTGCTCTTGGCTGGGATGAGCAATATGGGGGCCTTTTGCATTTTGTTGACGCGAAGGGTGGAAGACCAAAAGGCGAACTAGGTGAGTTTGCCGATCACCCCCTTACCCAAAAACTGCTTACTGGGTGGGGTGACAAGCTCTGGTGGGTTCACTCCGAGGCAGTCTATGTAACGCTACTGGCCTATAGCTTAACGGGCAAGGAAAACATGTGGAATCTCCATGAGCAAGTGAATGACTATACATTCGCCACTTTCCCTAATCCTGATCCCGCCATTGGTGAATGGATACAGATCAGGGATAGGCAAGGCAAGCCGGCAGACAAAGTGGTGGCACTGCCTGTCAAGGACCCATTTCATATTAGCAGGAATCTCATATTGCTTGTTGAGCTGTTGGAGCAAATGCTAGAGGTATGCTAAGGAGGTGAGGAGTATGGTTGAACGGGATCAGGTTTTGGCACTAATTAATGGTGAGACCAAGGAAGTGATTTCTTGGACAATGGGGTTTTTCGATGAGCAACTAGCTAAGGAACTGCTAGGTGAAGAGTGTATCCCTTCAGATATCTTACCGAGCTTCGAGTTTTGCCACGGCTCATCGCCTCGGCAGGATTGGGAGGCCAAGGCCCTGTTTGCAGAAAGAGCGCGCATACCGGCAGTACCCGTAGGTTGGGGCAATTGTCTGGCATTTGGCCATGGTGGTCCAGGGGAGTTCTCGGAGAAGGCTATTTCCATATCTCCCAAGAGACGTATTACAGTCTACGAGACAGGGGTACATAAAGAGGTTAGGTATGATCCGCATTTTTATCACAATTATGATTACCCCCTGCAGGATCTTACTAGCCTTGCTCAAGACCTTGACTCACTTTTGCCTAACCCTAACGATCCCCTCCGCTACAAGGGTTTAGACGAGGAGATCGCCTATCACAAAGAGCGGCGGCGTATGACGTATACTAATCTGAATGGTTTTTTCTCGGGAGTTCACTATTTTCTCTATCCCTATGATAAGCTTCTAATGGACCTGCTTTTGGAGCCTCAAGCAACTAAGCGGCTTGTGGACACATTGGCAGAATATAATCTGACTGTAGCAGAGCATTTGCTCCGTGCCGGGGTAGATATTCTCTGTTTCTGTGATGATCTAGGCAGTGACCAAAGTCTCTTGATTAGCCCAGAACTATATGGACGCTATTTCCGCAGGTACCATGGGGAGCTGGCCAGATTGTGTAAGAGCTACGGAGCCGTCCTCCATATGCATAGCCATGGTAACATAAATCCTATTATGGATGACTTATACGATCTAGGGATAGATATGCTCAATCCCGTTGATCCAACCGAGAGTATGGATCTAGGGGAGCTTGCCGAACGATATGGAGATAGGATAACATTTGTGGGTGGGATCAATAAGTTCTTTTTTGATTGGGAGGAAGCAGAGCAACGGGAATACTTGGAGAAGCTGTACTCATCTGTGACTGCAGGGTTTTTCTTGATGGATTCCGGTGGTATTCCTGAGTGTGTGGATAGGGCAGAGTGGCAAAGGTTTAACCAGATGAAGGATGAGTTGGCAGCAAAATATGGGCGCTAGGCGAAACCCCGTGGTGCCCGTTGGAGATATAAATATCAGAGAAGGATTGTTGATTGAGATGCGCACAGGTAGTAATAGCAAGGATCTAAAGATGCTTAATCGCCTTTTGGTGAGGGACATAATTCGACACCAAGGGCCTATTGCTCGTTTTGAAATAGCCAGAGAAACAGGCCTGACACCATCGACAGTGACTGTAATCGTCGCGGAATTGTTGGACTCTGGTGTGATCAAAGAAGTGGGCCACGGAGAATCCAGTGGGGGACGTAGGCCGGTGTTGCTTGAGCTGAACCCCACAGCGGCCCACGTATTTGCCGTTCGCTTGCAGCGAGGTGAAGTGGTAACAGCCCTCTTTGATCTTGCATCCAATATTTTGAGTGAGGCCCACCGAGAAATGGATACCGCTGTGCCGGAGGATGTAGTGGAAGCTATTGGGACGTCCTTTGAAGCTTTAGCTAAAGAGGCCGGTATTAACCCTAGTTCTGTCCTTTGGTGTGGTGTGGCATCTCCTGGTCTTGTAGATGCCCACCGGGGAGTTGTAGAGAGAACATCGAATCTTGGTTGGTTTAAGGTGCCCCTTAGTGCCATGCTGTCCCAGCGCCTAGGTGGGATTCCGGTTCACGTGGAAAACATCTCTAACGCCGCGGCCTTAGCAGAAAAGGAATACGGGCAAGGCCGGGGCC
>JAAZMF010000067.1 GCA_012798955.1 Bacillota bacterium
ACCGAGAAGTGAAGAAGTCAGAAGTAGGATTTTCACTACTGGTTCGGCGGGATACCCTGGATGTAAGCATATCGAGGCAGATGCAAATGGTCAGAAGGATTTCTCTGAGATTATTGAGCTGGCCAAAAACCTAAAATCACCTACTGAAATTGAGACTGGGTCCATTGTCGGTGGGTTTGCCCATAGCCAAGTGTTGGCACTGGCAGATCAGGTTGTTGAGGCGGTCAAATCTGGAGCCATCAAGAAATTCTTCGTCATGGCTGGCTGTGATGGTCGCATGAAGTCCAGAGAATATTACACTGAGTTTGCCAAGAGTCTCCCCAGTGATACGGTCATAATGACCGCTGGCTGTGCCAAATACCGCTACAATAAACTCCCCTTGGGGGATATCGGCGGAATACCCCGGGTGCTCGATGCCGGGCAGTGCAATGACTCTTATTCATTGGCAGTTATCGCCCTCAAGCTCAAAGAGGTCTTTGACCTTGATGATATAAACGATCTTCCCATTGCTTTCAATATCGCTTGGTATGAGCAAAAGGCGGTAATCGTCTTGCTAGCTCTGCTTTATCTCGGTGTGAAAAACATCCACCTTGGGCCTACACTCCCGGCATTTCTGTCGCCAAATGTGGCCAAGGTGCTGGTGGAGAAATTCGGGATCGGTGGCATAGGTACAGTTGATGAAGATATAGAGATGTTTATGGCTAGGTAAGCGAAATCGAAAGCAGCCCCTTGCGGTAAAGGTAGATTGCTTCAAGGGGCTGCTAGTTTTATGGGATGCACATTGATCTGCGGTCTTGGAGATGAGGTGTAAGTCAATGCGATCTGAACAAGATATGATGGATTTAATCTTGAATGTGGCAAGACGAGATGATCGGATTCGAGCTGTGGTGATGAACGGCTCCCGGGTTAACCCAAGGGTAACCAAGGATATCTTTCAGGATTACGATATCGTCTATTTAGTAACAGAGCTCGATTCTTTCCTTGTAGACCACACATGGGTGGATGTTTTTGGTGAGCGGATGATCATGCAGAAACCCGATGATATGGCCATGTTCCCTTCGGAGGGAGCTGAAAGTTTTGCCTATTTGATGCAGTTCATCGATGGTAATCGGATTGATCTTACACTAGAGCTTCTAGGTGATACTAGGGTCTATCACAATGACGATAAATTGACTGTTGTACTACTGGATAAGGATAATCGTATTCCAGCAATACCTGCACCTACCGATGAGGATTATTGGGTCAAACCCCCGTCAGCTGAGTTTTTTGCCGATTGCTGTAATGAGTTTTGGTGGGTTGCTACATATGTGGCCAAGGGGCTATGGCGGCGGGAGATCCTCTACGCCAGGGCCCACCTTGACCAGCATGTTAGGCCCATGCTAATTCAGATGCTAGAGTGGTATGCTGGCATTCAGACCGACTTTTCACTTAGCACGGGGAAATTCGGCAAATATATGGAGAAGTACCTGCCAACTGAGAGCTGGCAAGCACTTCTCGCTACATATGGCGACGGCAGTTATGAGGGAACTTGGCAGGCGTTATTTGTAGCCTGTGACCTGTTTAGAGACACAGGCCAGACTGTATCTGTACATCTTGGTTATCAATACCCCTCTGGGGATGACAAGCGTGTCACAGCCCATCTAAGGCATGTGTATGAGTTGCCATGGGGCGCAACCAAGATGTACTAGCCATTAGTTTCTGCAAAGACTGCCATGGCGTCCCGCATGAATACTGCTAGGCCTTCTCCAAATTTATCGATGTTTTTGGTGAAGCGTGCATCATCGACGTACATCTCCCCTAGATTCCTAAATGCATCTGGGGAGTAACTGCCAAAATTGGCGTTGAGATAATCATACCATTCTTTAATCGCCATCTGGGCATCCCTAGATGCCGGTGAATCATGGCGAAGCTCAGCCAATTTCCTGTAAATGGTCGCCATCTCCGTTGACAAAGCAGCTTTGGCCTCCTTTGATAGAGCGCTAATCTTGGCGTTGGCCGTATCCACTGCGGCATCTCCCCATCGCTCCCTGGCCTCCTGTTCGTACGGATTATGGCTGAAATCGAAGCCCTCGAATTTCTCCTTGTCTGTCATTGTGATTTCCCCTTTCATATGTCTGATAGTCTTGTTCAGGGTCTCAAGCATCTTATCAAGGCGTTGGCGTTTTTCCAGGAGCATTTGCCGGTGGAGTATGAGGGCCTCCTGACGATCGAAATTAGGACTATTGATGATCTCCCGTATTTTGCTCAAGGGGAATCCCAGCTCCCGGAAAAATAGGATCTGCTGTAAGTCGGCGATATTTTCACCGGAATATAGCCGATAGCCAGCTTCCGTAGTTCTATCGGGAACCAGTAGCCCTATAGCATCGTAATGGTGAAGCGTTCGCACGCTAATACCCACCAAATCTGCAACCTCTTTTACTTTCATGCCCATGCTCTTGCCCCCTTTCGTCAATAACTATAAACTATTACGTTACGTAAGGGTCAAGTGATTCGTCGTGGAAATTCACAGGAAGATAGCCATGGAGACGGCCGTCATGCTGGTGGGATTAGGAAGCGGTTTTAGATTTGGACAGCTATAGATTAGTGTAACCAAAATGGGGGGGCTGTCATTAGGAGTCTTCCCTAGTAACTGCGACTTCAGCGAAAGCCTCTTGTCCTCTGTCAACTAGGAGAAAAATGAATTTAGTGGAGTGGACACTAGTGCGCACAGAGAGGCTGCCACCCAGTTCGATGGCGATCCGTTTACACAAAGGTAAGCCCCAACCTCTATTGGGGCCTGGCTTAGATGAATACCCGTATTCAAACAGCTTGTCCAATTCATCAGTGGGGATTGCAGGTCCATTGTTTTCTACTGAAAGAATGCGGTAATGGCCCACATATCTCCAGATGAACTCTACCCTAGGATTCGGCTCTGTACTTACAGCCTCGAAAGCGTTGTCGAGAAGTAGTGTTGCTACTTTGGGTAGTAGGCGTTGCTCGTTGAAATCCGAGGGGCTGTCGGTTTCAAGGCGAATCACAAGCTCAATGTCCATCAGATTAGCCTGCTGCTGTTTTTGCTGGATCATGGATAACCAGGCGTCTTTAGGTAGCTCACTATAGTTGTACCTGTCGGCCAGCTTTGCCGTCAAGAAGTCTAAGGCCTGTCTAGCTTTGCTGAACATACCTAGTTGCATGTAGGAGGAAATTACCGCTAGATCATTGAGGATTTCGTGACGTTGTTCCCGCATGGCTTCAATGGCACTTTCCTGGATCTCCAATTGCTCTTTCTGGAGGCTTTGCATCAATTCAGCCCTTACATTGTTCTGGAGTAGTTTGGAGTATATGATCATAGTCGTATATGCTGCACCGAGACTAATGCAAAGATGGGCTGTGTTCTGTAGCTCCGTATAAGTGGCGATTGCCGTTACTACAACTCCCTGTGCACAAAAGAGAACCCCTAGGATCCAAGGGTCAATGGCAATATCTAGTAAGCGGAAGGCTAGCCAAGTGATGATATAGATGTATCCTGTGTTAAAAAGCGAGAATTTCATGCATGGATCCCAACCCATTAATGACTTTATGATAAGGGGTTCCTTGTAGGGAGAATATTCCCTCTATAGGAATATGGTGGTTTGCTTAACAAAAGGTCTGATTTATTGGGAAGTGGTTTAGTGTTCCTTGGATAGCGGTAGATCTTCGATGTCGAACGATTAAATGAAGATCGGGTATGGAATGGAAAGGAAGTCGTGAAATGTAGGATTTACTGCATGCATTGCGAATTTGGGATATAATAGGACCTGTCAACATGGCCATGATGTAGCTGTAGCTGATAGAATGTGTGGCCGGGGAAGGAGGAGGGGTGGCGGGTTCGCCTATATATAAGGAGTATTCAAGAGGAGGTTGTCTTTATTGAAAAACAAGAAGTTTGCACTACTAGTTGCGTTGCTACTTTTGGTTAGTGTTTCTGCCTCTGCTAGTGCCACGACTTTGAATTTCCTAGAGGTCATGACTAGTCCAGAGAGAACGGCTTTACTCAAGGGTATGATTGCAGAATATGAGGCACTAAATCCAGGTGTGAAGATTAACCTGATTTCGCCTCCTTATGAGCAATCTGATCAGAAAGCTACTTTGATGCTCAACACGAACCAAGCCCTTGATATCATTGAGGTGCGTGACTACACCATCAAGCAGTTTGTCAACAACAAGAAGCTAACCGACCTAACGGGGTACTATGAAGATTGGTCTGATGCTGATACACTGACTGCTGTGGCAAATGCTGCCGCCAGAACAGTGGATGACACATTATATATCGTGCCCCAGAGCATTTTTATTAAGGCGCTTTTTGTCAGGACCGATATCCTAGCTGAACATGGTATCGACTATATGCCCGAAACAGTTGAAGAATTGATTGAGATCTCCAGGCAGATTACCGACCCTGCCAAGAACCAGTATGGTTTTGCTTGGAGGGGGAAGTCCTCGGAGATCAAATTCTCTGACCTGATTGCATCCATATATGTCGAGAACTTTGGTGATGGCGAGTATATCTATTCTGAAGACCAGACATTTTTCCTTGACCCCGGGTACAAAGAGGGTATGGAAGCGTATGTCACCCTCTTTAAGGAAGGGTCGCCTCAAGATGGTATCAACTGGGGCTTCAATGAGCAGATCAATGGCTTTGTCTCGGGAACAACTCCTTTCTTGATTCAGGATCCCGATGCGATCCCCCTAATTGATAATCTACTCGGCGCCGATAAGTATGACGTGATCACAATACCTGTAGGCCCTCATGGCTTTAGCTATATTGACTACGGCTTTACTGGTCTTGGTATTCCTAGCTACTCCAAGCATAAGGATCAGGCTTGGGATTTCATCCAGTGGATGTCGAGCTCCGAGAAGAACGGGTACTTCAACGAGCATTACGGTCCGTTGCCCGTTCATACCACAACTTTTGAGACCAATGAGCACTTCCAGGGGAAGCATTATGTGGCATACAATCATGAGATGAACAACCCTGACACATTCTTGCTGAAGACCTATCCCCTAGCCTCGGAGAAGTGGCCGGGATGGAGCAAAATCCATGAAACCGATATGCAAAGTATCCTACTTGGCAAGCTTGATCTAGATACCGCACTACAGAAATGGCACGATTATTGGACAAAATAGTTAACTAGCAAAGTGGTGGCACGTGGTAGGTGTGCATACCGTGTGCCACCTTGCTTTCCTAGCTGCTAATGAGGTGATGATATGCAGGGGCACAGTAGGCGTTATCTTTTTCTGATTATGGTACCTGCCTTCGTGTTTTTGACCTTATTCATGTATTTCCCCATTCTTAGAGGCATGGTCATAGCTTTTCAGGATTATACGCTATTTGATATGACTAATATTCGATTCATCGGTCTAGATAACTTTAGGGCTATTATGTCTGATGTCAATTTCCGGTTCGCCCAAATATTGCTTAATACCCTACTGTGGATAGTGGTTTCTTTGGCATTTCAGTTCGCGCTGGGTTTTGTTTTGGCATTACTCATGGAAAAGCCTTTTAAAGGTAGGGGCATTTACTCCGCCTTAGTGTTCTATCCATGGGCTTTATCGGGGTTTGCCATTGGGCTTATCTGGGCTTGGATGTTCAATGGTCAGTTCGGCATAATTAATGACATATTCCTGCGCCTCGGTTTGACGAGTGCTCCCATTGGTTTTCTCTCAAACCCTAAATACGCCATGGCATCGGTGATTGTGGCCAACATTTGGTATGGTATACCGTTTTTTGCGATTATGCTATTGGCGGCGCTTCAGTCTGTTCCTTCAGAATTGATGGAAGCGGCTAAGATCGATGGGGCGGGTCCAGTTCGCAGGCTATTTAGTATCACCATACCTTATATTAAGCCCACGATTGTTAGCACAACCTTGCTTAGAACTATGTGGATCATGAATTTCCCCGATATCATCTATGCCATGACCGGTGGCGGACCAAGTAATGCCACCAATATCTTGGCTACCCAGATGATCAACAAAATACTGCAGTTCTATGACTATGGTCAGGGGGCAGCCTTTGGTGTAGTGATTATGTTGATCTTGTTCACTTATGCTGTGCTTTACCTGCGCCTTACCTCTGCAAAGGAGGATTATCCTCTATGAAGCTCTTTCTTCGTATTATGAAGGCGGTTCTTTTGGGTTTGTTTTTGGTATTTGCTCTAGGACCACTCTATTGGGTGATCGCTACCTCATTAAAGGGCAGTCAGGAGATATACGCTTTTCCCATCAAGTATTGGCCATCCCAGGTCAACTGGGGGAATTACCAGTACCTGTTTAATATTAGCAACTTCGCGGTCTATTTTAGAAACAGCCTATTGATCTCCCTAGTGGCTTCGGTGGGTGCGCTTTTGATATCGATGTTTAGTGGCTATGCCTTGTCTAGGTTCAGAGAGCAAAGACCGAAGATGATCTTGCTTCTGGCCATGTATTTTACCCAGATCATACCAACTTATATGTTGATGAGTCCGCTTTTTACTTCCCTAGCCAAGATTGGGATGACGGATAACCTGATTGCGCTGACTTTCGTGTATATAACCATGATGATCGCGTTTTCCACCATTATGGCCAAGGGCTTCTTTGACAGAATCCCCATAGCCCTAGAGGAAGCTGCTATGACCGATGGATGCACCAGAACCCAGACTATTGTCAAAGTGGTTATACCATTGACTCTACCTGGTCTGGCAGCCATATTTAGCTTTGCCTTTGTCAATATTTGGAATGAGCTTTTCTTGGCGGTTATGCTATTGAGCTCAGATCATAACATGACTGTGCCGGTGGCCCTTAACTCGTTTATCTCAAAAGCGGGGGTGAGCTGGGGAGTGCTCAGTGCAGGCATCGTGGTGGCACTGTTACCGACTATGATCGTTTTTGCCTTTGCGCAAAAATACATTATTTTGGGTCTTACCGAAGGTGCTGTGAAAGGGTAATTCGGGGGCAGACTGGAAATGGGCGGCTACAATGGTGTGGTAATTGGCGGGCGAAGGCCCGCTTTTTCTATGTCGGCATACAAATGATTCGGAGCTGGTTATGCTTTGGTTGTGTTTGCTGACCATGAGCCTATGGCGCAAAAAGGTTGCAACATTACAATGACGTAAAAGGAATCTGATCATTGGCGGCGAATTGATAATCGATGGAATAGGGACAAAGGAAGGGACAATGCCGAAGCTTGCATAAAAAAGGTGCTCTGTAGACTCATAATGATATTGGAGGTGATGTCGGTGGGCAAGAGCTCACCCACGACTAGGAGAAATCGTCGCTTGGGTCTCCTGTTTACCGCACCGTGGTTGATTGGCTTTGCTATTTTCACGATATATCCTTTCGCGGCATCCGTAGGGCTTAGCTTTACGCAATATAGTGTCTTGAATCCACCGAAATTCATCGGATTTGCCAACTATCTTGACCTCTTCAATGACCCGCTATTTTGGACATCACTGTATAACACTTTTTATTTTAGTTTCTTCTCTGTCCCCCTAGGTACCCTCATCGGGGTCATGCTTGCCTTACTTTTGAATCAAGATGTACAGGGTTTACCTGTCTACCGGACCATATACTACCTGCCATCTATTGTGCCTGTTGTGGCTTCAGCGATAATTTGGATGTGGCTACTTAATCCCTACTATGGGATTATCAATGCTTTGCTCGAGCGGGTAGGTATACCTGGTCCAGGTTGGATTGCTGATCCTGTTTGGTCCAAGCCTGCTTTGATCATCATGAGCCTTTGGGGTGTGGGTAATGCAACTTTGATTTATCTGGCCGGGTTGCAGGATGTGCCAGTTTCATTGTATGAATCTGCCGATTTAGACGGAGCCCAGGCTTGGCATAGAACTTGGTATATCACCATTCCCATGATCACGCCCACCATCTTGTTTAATGTGGTTATGGGCCTGATTAATGCCTTTCAGTATTTTACCCAAGCCTACATCATGACCAACGGGGGGCCGGCCGATTCAACCCTTTTCTATTCCCTCTATCTCTACAATAACTCGTTTAGATATTTTAAGATGGGCTATGCATCAGCCCAGGCATGGTTACTGTTTATTATTATCATGTTCTTTACGTTGCTCTTGCTGCGCAGCGCGCGCCACTGGGTGTTTTACGCCGGTGAGGATTAAAGCAACAATAAAGGAGGGTGGTACGGGCAAATCAGAATTGGATCTGAAAGACCGACTGTGCAGGTGACTAGAATATCATCTCCAAGGGGCAATAGTGAAAAGGAGGTAGAACCTAAGTGAAAAAGCGAGTACTTATGTTTTGCGTAGTGGTCTTGTTGATTGTATCCCTCCAGGGCGCGGTGGGAGCGCAGGAACCCGTAACCATTACACTGTGGCACGGTTGGACCGGTGCTTGGACCCAGACAATCGCTGATATTGTCGGCATGTTTGAGGCGAGCCATCCCCATATTAAGGTAAAGCCGCTAGTGGTTCCGTATGATGAGCGGGATACTAAACTTATGGCATCCATAGCTGCTGGTGATCCACCGGATATCATCTTTACCATGACCAACATAGTCTCCTACGCGGCAAGAGACGCCATCGTCCCCCTAGATAAACTCATGACTCCTGATCAGCTGCAGGAATATATGGACTATCAATATCCGATCTACCAAGCCAATGATTATAAGGGGCACCTGTGGTCGTTCCATGGATTTGTGGATGCTTTTGCTCTGTACTATAACAAAAACCACTTCCGGGAAGCAGGGCTCGATCCAGAAGCACCCCCTATGGATATTGCTACACTTGATGCCTATGCTGAAAAACTCACTACCTTTAACAACTCAGGCCAAATTGATCGAGCCGGATTCTTGCCAGATGATCTGTGGCATTGGGCCGATGTGTTTGGTGGCAGCTGGCTAGATGGTGATAAGATCACTGCCGCACACCCCGGCAATATTGCTGCGGCCGAGTGGTTTGCTTCTTACTCTAAGAAGTACGACGTGCGCAAGATTGTGGCATTTGACTCAAGCTTAGCTACTGAGCGGTCACAGGCACTAGATCCTTTTATCTCAGGTAAGTTCTCCATGCAGCGCATGGGTCAGTGGAAGATTCTAGATATTGATCGCTATGCACCCGAAGGCTTCGAGTTCGGAGTTGTTCCCTTGCCGGCACCACCAGGGGGGAGGCAGAACTCCATGATCGTACCTTCTGGCTATGGCCTGATTCCCAAGAATGCTAAGCATCCCGAGGCAGCCCTAGAATATCTGCTTTACTGGGTCGGGAAGGGGCATGAGGAAGATCGAGCTAGGATCTTCACTATGGGTGGCTGGTTCCCTCTATCTGATGAAGTAACGAAGGAGCCCATCTATCAGGACTATATCGCCCGATATCCCGAGTTCCAGGTGTTTAGTGACCTGTTGAGGAGCTCTAATCCCACTGGCTTCGCTACTCCGGTGGAGCTTTTCTATCTCGACCGAATCAACAACGCTCGAGATCGCATTCGCCTATTACAGGGCGATCCTAAGGCGATTCTAGAGAGGGTTCAGGTGGAAGTACAAGCTGAGCTCGATAAATTGAGCAAATAGAGACATTTGGATTACTGCATTGGGGCAGGTATAGTTGCCTGCCCCAGCCATATTGTATCGCCCTGGGAGGTATGAGAGCATGGCCAGAAAGTTAGGGATTCAACGGCGCAAAGCACTAGGCCAGATCATCACACACTTTATCTTGGTAGTCTTTGGGGTAATATTTATCCTACCACTGGTGACCATGATATCTACAGCCTTGAAGCCAGATTCGCAGATATTTGCGTGGCCGCCAGTTTGGATACCTAAGCCCAGAGTCTGGGGGAACTTCCCTAGGGCTTTGACCTTTGTGCCTATGCTACTTTATGCAAAAAACACAATCATCATCACAGGCATGAGCGTTATTGGGGTGCTTCTGTCAAGTCCATTGGTGGCCTATGGACTGGCCCGGATTGATTGGAAAGAGCGGGATGTTCTCTTCTTGCTCATAGTATCTACTATGATGGTGCCATATCAAGTGACCATGATCCCAGTTTATCTGCTGTTTAACTCCCTGGGATGGATTAATACATATTTGCCTTTGATTGTGCCGAGTTTTTTTGGCAACGCATTCTTCATCTTCCTCCTGCGTCAATTCTTCATGACCATACCCCGAGAACTCTCTGATGCCGCAAGGATTGATGGGTGTTCGGAATTTAGGATATACGCCAAGATTACCTTGCCTTTGGCAAAGCCATCCTTGGCTGTGGTTGCTCTCTTTCAGTTCATCTGGGTTTGGAATGATTTTCTCGGCCCATTGATTTACCTAAAGGATCAGACTAGCTATACCCTGTCATTGGGATTGCAGCAGTTTCAAAGTGGCTATCAGACGGAGTGGGCTCTGCTAATGGCAGCAGCAACCATGATGACCATGCCGATTATTATCCTGTTTTTCTTAACCCAGCGTACCTTTATCCAGGGCATTACATTGACAGGCATCAAGGGGTAGTGCCAATGGGTGGTTGCCACAGACTATCAGCTGGCGAATAAAGATAGCTTACTAATCGAAAGGATGGAAGCAAATGACACCAAGAGAGCGGGTCCTGGCGGCATTGGCCCATGAGCGACCTGACCGTACACCCTTTGAGTTTGAATTTACGCCGCCCATGCTTGAGACTTTTCGGGAAAAGACGGGAGCTGATAATCCCGTAGATTATTTTGACCTGGATATCCGCTCAGTAGGCGGGAAGCCTACTCGGCAACCTGGTGATTTTTCTGCATACCTTCCGGTGGAGCTTCCCTCAGGCTCAGTGGTGGATGAATGGGGTGTGGCCCATAGGCCTGGGTCAATGTTTCATTTTACCAAGATGATCCACCCCTTAGCCAATGTCAATACTGTAGAGGAGCTTGAAAAGTATCCCTTCCCTGATGTTACGGCCCCTTATCGATATAGTCATCTACCCGATGAAGTTACCCACTTGCATGATGCTGGTTACTTCGTCGATGGCTTTACCGGCCATATATTCGAGCAGGCTTGGTATATGAGGGGTATGGAGGCTCTGCTTACAGACCTTGTTCTAAATCAGGAACTAGCCACTTTTTTACTAGACATAATCGTGGAGATCAACTGTCACAGGGCTCGGTGCTTAGCTGAAGCCGGTGTTGATATGATCCGCACCGGTGATGATGTAGGGACACAAAAGGCCATGTTAATGAGTCCGGATATGTGGCGGGAGTGGTTCAAACCCCGGTTGGCTAAGGTTATAGCTGAGGCCAAGGCTATCAATCCCAAGATCCATGTCTGGTATCATAGTGATGGCGCCATTTTGCCGATTATACCAGACTTGATAGAAGTAGGTGTTGATGTGCTTAATCCCGTACAGCCGGAGTGCTTGGATCCTGAGATGATCAAGAAGCGCTATGGTCATGTAGCTAGTTTATGGGGTACTATTGGCACCCAGTCGATTATGCCCTTTGGTACTCCCCAGGAAGTGGCGGAATACACAAAGGATCGGATGAGAACTCTAGGCTATAATGGAGGTTTAGTGCTGGCGCCTACCCACGTATTGGAGCCAGACGTTCCTTGGGACAATGTCTTGGCCTTTGTGGAAACTGCCCGGGAATTTAGAGATTTTTAGCGCAGGGAATTTCCCTCCTGTAGTGAAAATTAAGCGGGATAGCAGTTTTTTGGTTATGGAGAGCAACTATAGGGAGGGTTTCCTGTGTCTTATCCAGTATTTGATCGCTCACAATTAAAGGTGAAGCCCCTAGCTGAGCGGCGCCACGATATGCACTTAGGCGATATTCGGGCTTTGGATGCTCCAGTGCCCGAGTTCCATAGCCCAGCATTGAAAACGGTGGCCCAGAGGATAGTTGATGCCCGTTCTCGGGGGGCGGCAGTGATTGTAATGATGGGTGCCCATGTGATTAAGCAAGGCATGAGTCGCTTTGTGATTGAGTTGCTCAAGCAACGCTATGTGACCCACTTTGCTTTGAATGGGGCAGGTGCCATCCATGATTTTGAACTAGCGCTTGTAGGAGGTACCACTGAAAGTGTTGCCCGCTATATTAGTGAGGGTCAGTTTGGGCTTTGGGAAGAGACAGGTAGGATTAACGATATCGCCAAGCAAGGGATGGCATTGGGATTGGGTCTAGGAGAAGCTTTAGGCAAGACCATCGTGGAAGATGAGTTTCCCCATAGGGAAGTAAGTCTCTTGGCCGCCGGCTATGGGCATAGGGTGCCGGTTACGGTACACGTAGCCTTAGGGCAGGATATTATCCACGAACATCCCAACTGTGATGGTGCCGCTTTGGGTGCCTCTAGTTACCAGGATTTCTTGATTTTCACACAGTCTGTCTCAAATCTTGAAGGAGGGGTCGTACTCAATCTGGGTACTGCGGTTATGGGGCCTGAGGTATATCTAAAGGCCTTGGCTATGGTCCGCAATGTAGCCCACCAGGAAGGCAAGAGCATTGCCAAATTCACCACAGTGGTCTTTGATTTGCTACCTTATAGTGGTGAAGACTACCATACGGAACCACCTAAGACAGACTTCCGCTATTACTATCGGCCTTGGAAGACGATGCTGGTAAGAACCGTCAAAGACGGTGGTGAAAGTTTCTATGTACAGGGTGATCATCGGCAGACATTGCCTAACCTGTTGCGCCTGCTCAAAGCATAGTCTAGGTACTAGAATTCGTATACCCCAAAAATAGGAGGATGCTAACAGAGCTAGGCCCTGTGCGGGGGACCTAGCTCTGCGTGGTATTCGGGTGGAGACGGTTTCGAATGGCGAGCTTAGCTTGCGTCTCGGGAGGCAATTTGGGCCCGGCGCAGGCTATTGGCGGCTAATACTCCTAGGATTAAGAAGGCCATAAGTACGATTAGGGGAGCCTTGGCATTGACTTCAAATAGGCGACCGGCCAGTGGTGTTAGGGGTACCAAGACACACATGCTCACGGAGTTAATCGCGGCCATGAAGGGTGCCCTTTGCCTATCATCCACGATATTGGCGATGAAGGTATCCCGCACGGGATTGACCAAAGCAGTACCCATGGCTATTAGGACTGCAGGTACCACTAATAGTCCGTAGGAGTTTGGCGGAATCAGCATGAAGACTAAGACCCCTGTGCAAAGCAAAGTGGAGCTGAGTAGAAGCCAGTGGGGGAGCTTTTCTAGACGCACCCGGGGAACTAGCAGGGTAAGGGTAAGGACGATGAAAAACGAAGAGAATGTGGGCCAAAACGCCACTAGACCCGGTGATAGGTTTAGGCCTTTACTGTGGGTCATATATAAAGCTGAATAGGTGTTCCAGATAGTGGCATAGGCGAAATTAATCATGGTGAGTAGAAATAGCATACTCAGAGTATGATCTCGAAACCCGTGCATGAGTGCTGCCCAATAGCTACTAAGAGCATCTTTGATAGTAGCCCCTTGCATTTCATCGGCTATGGCAACACCTATGGACGTCTCTGTAATAGTCAAGGCCCGGCTTATGGTCATGATTCCGATGGAAAGTGCAGTGATTCCATATATGATCCGGGTGCCCATGATAACACCTTTGCCATCAACGATCCATCCGGAGATAGGGGAGAAGATACCAGCGCCAAGTACTATGAGCTGAAAGGCGGCAAAGACCGCCGGACGCCTAGCTGGATTAGTGTCTTCCACTAGTAGGCAGTTCCAGCTAGGACTAATGATCATGCCAACTCCGTTTAGAATAGCCGCTATCGCAAAATACCAAACGTTTTGCGCCACCATCCATATCAAGGGTGGTATAATCCAAGAAACGATATCAAAGGTGATTAATGTCCGCTTTCGTCCAAGGTGGTCGGCGGCATAGCCACCTAGGGGAGCCACCAACATTTGTGTGATCAATGTAAGTGATGCCATCCAACCAATCTGTGTAGCACTTAAGCCTAAGGCCGCCATAAATAGGGAAGCGTAAGTTCTAGTCCAGGTGACAGGAATGGCCCAAAGGGGCTCTGTACCGAGAAGGATCTGCACATTACGGCTTACGCCGTCAGTTGCCTCTTGGTACTTGGTGACAAGACGCTCCTTTTTTGGGGCGCCTCGAGAGGTCGGTGCATTTGAGGTCTCTCTCATAGTATTCTGGAAGGCTCCAGCCCAATGGGGCGGTGCTAACCTTCTACCTCCTTTTTAGTCGATGCCTATGCGCAAAATGAAACCCGCATTCCGCGGGTTCTATATATTTGGACAATAAACCCATGATACCTCTAGTATATCAGGTTTGGTCCATGTGGGGAATATGGGTTAGCAGTTTCGCGAATTTGGGGAAATAGCCACCAGGAAAAGTGACACATCCTTGGAAGGGTTTTTGTAAAGTATGAAGAAACATTAACACAGAAGACAAATCGGTGTCTTGCTTTTTTTGGGGAATTTATGCAAGCGCTTGCTTAATCAATCCTTGTATCGCCGATTAGGCTAGGAAATTAAGGGAAAAGGTCGCAATTTAACGCAAGCGCTTGCGGGACAACGCCAAGATAGGTTAAAGGTGAGAGATTTGGCAACTTTAAAAGATATAGCCCGGAAAGCCCGGGTTTCAGAGTCAACTGTAAGCCGGGTACTGAGTAACAGCCCGGGCATATCTGATGCTACCCGTCAACGGGTACTGGCCATTGCTCAAGAGCTTAAGTATCACCCCAATGCCTTTGCCCAAGGTTTGGCCAAGGCAGATAGCAATATCCTGGGGGTCGTGATACCGAGGATCAGCAATCTGTATTATGCTCAGCTTTTGCAGGGAATTCAAGAGGTTGCCGGTGACTATGGATACAATCTTGTGTTGTGTGTCACCAACAATGATACCCATCAAGCCCTGGAATACCTCCAAATGCTCAAAGCTTACCAAGCCCGAGGTTTGATTTATCAAAATGCATTTTTTCTAGATGAAGACCAAAAGGGCCTGGAGGAAGTGGGTATCCCGGCAGTTGTGATCAGTCGCAAGATTCCCGAGGACCGATTCTATTCTGTGGTCCTCGATGAAGTGGGGGAATCTAGGCGGGCTACCGAGTATCTCTTGAATCTGGGTCATAGAAACTTGGCTTTTATCGGCGGGCCTTTGGCTGATCCATGGCCAGGGCAAATGCGCTTCTTGGGTTTTAAAAAGGCTTTAGCCGGCTATGGTTTGGAGATGGATCCGGATCGGTTCGCAGAAGGGGATTGGACTTTCAAGAGCGGGTTTTTGGCCATGAAGACCATTTTGGCCAGAACGAGAGAAATCGACGCTGTATTTGCGGCATGTGATGAGATGGCCATCGGTGCTATGAAGGCCCTGCAAAGTGCCGGGTTCACCATACCCTCCGATATCTCGGTTATTGGATTTGATGGAGTGCCACTTGGTGTGATGTGTAGTCCTGAGTTAACCACAATGGAGCAGCCCATTGTTGATATAGGTCGCACCGCCATGCGCATGCTTCACAGACTTATTCAGGGTGGTGAGGTAACCAGTCGTCAAAGCATATTGCCTTGCCGATTAGTTGAAAGAGAATCCTGTCGTGTGCGGCTTACCAGCTCCCATGCTTACATCGATGAGAGAGAAGCAGTGGGTGAGAAACGGGGGGCTATGGAAGGCTGATGGGCTCCAAAAAGCTGTGAAAGGGGGTGGAGCGACTTTCGAAGTGAGGCTGGTCGCCTAGGAGTAATTGATGCACA
>JAAZMF010000068.1 GCA_012798955.1 Bacillota bacterium
CGGAATATAATAACTTGGCTTTACTAGGGATGTTACCGGGTATCGAGGCCATGGGGGACGCTCCATCTCAATCTGGCACGGAAAATGAAGCGCCGGCCTCGGCTTGTGGCGCCGTCCCTACTGTAACCGATATAGTCGGGTATATCGGTCCTGTCATGGCACCCCTGCTCCATACTTTGTATTCCAGCCTTGCTGCGATATATGGTTTATATGATGGCTGGGAGTTTTCTCTTAAACCGAAGAAATGCAACAGTCCGGTGGTGTGAGTAAAGGGCGGATCACCGTGCTATTTGTGGAACAAAGTCCAACGGTGGCAGGATTAGCCAGGGTGCTAGCGAAGTTTTCAGAGTCCCACGGTTCAAAGACAAGGTAGCACGGTTAGAACATAGGCAGTGGCACGGAGAGAAGGGGAAAAATGAAGTCAATCAAATTCAGAATCTTGCTATTTTTCGGCGTAGCCATGACACTACTTTTGGCAGTATTTGGCGCAGTGCTTTATCAAGATATCAGCAAGACAGTGATTCCCTTAACTGAAGATATGAGTGCTCAAATTGTCCAAGCCCGCAGCCAGGAAGTGAGCAATTGGCTAGTTGGGCACCTTGATCAAGTTAGACTTTTGGCTAATCAAAGTAGTTTTAGAGCTTGGGATATGGCGGCTATGGAGGCTTACCTAGATGACCACGGGCGCTTTTTACATCCCGATCATGAGATGATATTCATTGCCGACACCACGGGAGAGTATTACACAACAGGTGGACATCGGGGCAACATTGGCCACCGAGATTATTTCAAGGATATCGTGCATGGGGGTAAGGAATATGCGATAAGTGAGGCGATGATCTCCAACTCGACATCTAACCCCATTATCACCATTGCCTACGCAGTCAAGGGTGACAACGGGAGATTGAGGGGCATTGTGGCGGCTACAGTGGAGTTGCATACCCTTAGTCAGATTGCCAGTGATACCAAACTCGCCAGGACAGGGTACGGTATCATTATTGACGGCACAGGCTTGGTAATCGGTCACCCGGATCAATCTGTTAACATGAAGCTCAATCTCCTCAAAGCAGATGAACAGGGGTATACCGGGTTTGATGAGGTCGCTAGGGATATAATCCAAGGTAGGTCTGGGATCAAACGGGTTACCTATCCCAATAAGTCTGTCTCTATGAATATCTATGCTCCTATTCCTGGGACAGATGGGTTTGGTCTTAGTGTATCGGTGCCTGTGAATGAGCTGCTGGAGTCAGCTAGCGGGATCATGCGCAGGACCGTTATTTTGTTGGGTATAGTCGTTGGTCTCATGTTGTTGGTGGCGTATTTCCTGGCGGAGTCCATTTCCAGGCCCATAATTCAGTTGGCAAGTGATATAGAGACTGTTGCCGCTGGGGATCTCACCGTAAAGGTTGAGATGAAGAATAAGGATGAGCTGGGGAGCATGGCGATGTCTTTTAATCTTATGGCGGAAAACCTCGGAACCATGATTCAGGAGATCAGAGAAGTTGTGATGAGGGCTTCAGCATCCAGTCAGCAGCTATCGGCAGCTAGTCAGGAGAACGCAGCTGCTTCAGAGGAAGTGAGTGCTACGATTGGGCACTTAGCTAGCTCTGTTGAGCAGATGGCTGAAA
>JAAZMF010000069.1 GCA_012798955.1 Bacillota bacterium
ATAGTAACATTGACATTCTTCAGGTTGTGCTGCCTAGCACCTTGTATTACGATCTGCCCTTTGTTCAAAGGAGTAACCCTCCCATTTTCCGTCGCAAAAAAGCTACATTATTGCTCCATCTGTAAAGAACTTAGTCATTGCCATTAACCGGCGAAGCCCACCAACTCTTCCCTGAGAAGGGCGATCTCATCCCTTAGCTTAGCTGCCTGCTCAAATTCCAACAGTTCTGCCGCCCTGTACATCTCTTCTTCTAGTTGACCGATGCGGGCAGCTAACTTCTCCGGAGGCAAATTAGTGGCGGCTACCCGACCCGGAGTGGTCTTGTACTCCACCCCACTTTCCGCAGCCCCCACCGCCTGAGCAAGATCCTGGATGGATTTGCGGATGGAGACCGGAGTAATGCCATGTCGCCTATTGTAAGCCATTTGGATTTCCCGACGGCGGTTAGTCTCATCCATGGCCCGCTCCATGGAATTAGTAACCCGATCTGCATACATGATCACTTTACCATTGACATTGCGAGCCGCACGGCCAATTGTTTGGATCAATGAAGTCTCTGAGCGCAGAAAGCCTTCCTTGTCCGCATCCAAAATAGCAATCAAAGAAACCTCCGGCAAATCTAACCCTTCCCGTAATAGATTAATACCCACCAAAATATCAAACTCACCCAAACGCAACCCTCGGATAATCTCTATTCGCTCCAAGGTCTCGATCTTGGAGTGCAGGTACTTCACTTTTAGCCCCATATCTGTAAGATAATCCGTAAGGTCCTCCGCCATCTTAATGGTTAGCGTTGTCACCAACACCCGCTCACCCCGGGCCACCACTTCCCTTATAGCCCCGATCAAATCATCGACTTGACCCTTAATCGGTCGCACCACCACTTCCGGATCGATGAGCCCGGTGGGACGGATAATCTGCTCCACGATTTGCTCACTCCGCTGCCTTTCATACTGAGCTGGTGTCGCCGAAAGGTAGATAACCTGGCTAACTCGTTCCTCAAACTCATCAAAACGCAAAGGCCGATTATCCAAAGCAGACGGTAATCTGAACCCATGGGCGACTAGGGTCTCTTTGCGGGATCTATCACCGGCATACATAGCTCCCACTTGGGGAATGGTCATGTGAGACTCATCGATTACCATAAGATAATCGTTGGGAAAATAATCAAGCAGAGTGGCCGGTGCTTCTCCTGCAGCTCGACCTGTCAGATGGCGTGAATAATTCTCCACCCCTGAGCAATACCCTACCTCCTGCAGCATCTCCAGATCATATTTGGTGCGCTGCTCTAAGCGCTGGGCTTCTAACAGTTTTCCCTCCCGGCGCAGATAGGCAAGGTGCTCCCTCAATTCCTCTTCAATGGCGACAATGGCCCGTTGCATCTTCTCCTCGGTGGTCACAAAGTGATTTGCCGGATAGATGGTAATGGAATCCCGCTCACCAAGGATCTCACCAGTAATGGGATCGAGCTCGATGATGCGATCAACCTCATCTCCAAACAATTCTATTCTCAGGACCGTCTCTTCATATACAGGGATGATCTCGATAACATCACCCCTAACCCTAAAGGTGCCCCGGGTAAAACCAACGTCATTGCGATGATATTGAATGCCCACCAAGCGCCGCAAGATCCTGTCTCGATCCCGAAAGTCTCCGTGCTTTAAAGACAATGTCATTCCCACATAATCTTCCGGCGAGCCCAAACCATATATACAAGAAACACTAGCCACTATAATTACATCCCTGCGCTCGAAAAGAGCGCTAGTTGCAGCATGTCTCAGACGATCGATCTCATCATTAATCGAGGCATCTTTTTCTATATAAGTGTCTGTCCGGGGCACATAGGCCTCCGGCTGATAGTAATCATAATAACTAACAAAATAGTGTACAGCATTGTGGGGAAAAAACTGGCGAAATTCGCTACAAAGCTGGGCTGCTAATGTCTTGTTATGGGCGATCACTAGCGTTGGCTTCTGCACTTGGGCAATCACTTGGGCCAAGGCAAATGTTTTACCGGTCCCGGTAGCCCCCAGCAGAGTCTGCTCTTTCATCCCAGACTGTATGCCGGCTACCAATGCCGCGATTGCCTCCGGCTGATCACCCGCCGGGGCAAAATCAGATACAATTTGAAATGGTCGTTCCTCTACCATTTAACCCACCCCTTAACGCCCAAACTCATCTACCCGCGCCTTCATAGTCTTGCTTCCCATTAACAAATTATTATACCATAGATGAATACTCTACAGAGCCCACGAGAAATGGCAAAATGAGCCCTCGCTTTTAGTCGAAGGTAATTGACGGCACCTATGCGAACATACATTCCTTGATTGTTTTTATGTTTCTATGATGGTGTAAGAAAATCCTGCCTAAATTTTGCATGGGGAACATACTTTTGCTAAGGTGCAAAAACGGGAGCGTAGTTGAACTCCTGGGGGGAATCAAAGGGCGTGGTGGGTGCTGATACTATCCGGGAGGCAGGTACAATAATCACGCCTGCTTCCCTGAATCGAGATTTCATCTCGACAAGTGCTCGGTAAGTCTGGGGTCGCACATGGCCTACACCTATAGCCTGCCCGTCCCGTTGGGCCCGTCTGATCAGACGTTCCAGCTGGCTTTTCACTTTCTCCACATCATCATAGTGATCCAAGAAAGCTTGGTTGGTGGCAGTAGGTATGCCTAGCTCCTGGGCTAACTCACCGGCGATGGATGTTGGTGCTGTCCAGCTATCCACAAAATATAGCCCTCGCTCCTGAATCACACCTAGAACTGCCTGCATCACTCTAGGATCAGAGGTAGCCTTAGAACCCATATGGTTATTGACACCCACAACCCCGTCAACAGCCGCCAGAGCCTCTATCACCCTACGGCGAATCTCGCCATCACTAAGGTCAGTAGTGATACC
>JAAZMF010000070.1 GCA_012798955.1 Bacillota bacterium
CACTCCTTGGCAAAAGCTCTGGTTGTGGCATTATCATAGTTAAGTACCACAGAATCATTGGGACTTTGAAACGAATATACATGGCGTTTAGCATCGATGTAATTCTCCATGCTCTTATGAACATCTAGATGATTTGGTGTGATATTGGTAATCAGCGCATACCTAGGACTATAGGGTAGCAGCTCCAGCTGGAAGCTGGACAGCTCTAGAACCACCAAATCCCGCGGTCTTATGGACCGAATCTCTGATAGCAATGAGTTGCCAATGTTTCCCCCGACAAAAGTCTCCCGCCCTTCCACTTGTGCCATGATCTCCCCTATGAGGGTGGTGGTTGTTGTCTTTCCACTGCTACCAGTGATTCCCACAATGGGAGCCAGACACAACTCAAAAAAGACCTGCATCTCACTACTAAAGGTTACTCCTTGCTCCCTTAGTTCCTTGATTTGCGGAAGATCCTTAGGTACGCCGGGGCTGAGAAAGACGGTATCGTAGCCCACCAAGTCATCTAGATACCCGGCACCTAACTTAAAAGAAACAGGCAAGCCGGCAATTTGAGCGAGGCGAGATTCCAGTTCCACCGGCTCTTGTCGATCACAAACAGTGACCTTTGCCCCCTGGTTAATTAGATACTGAATCAAGGGGATATTGCTGACTCCAAGGCCCACCACGGCAAGCCTTTTATCCCGCCATTCCATGCCACTTTCACCCTTTGCACCTAAAGCAGGGCAATTGTTCTTGGATAGAGCACTACCATTCATTCTATGGAGCATAGCCTGCATTCGACATTTCATCCCTTCAACCTCCCACACTGTGGGAAAAAGTCCTTGGGTAGCTACCTTTAGGCATACCGACTAATATCTACAGCCTGAACTAGATAGTCATAACCAAGCCCAAATGCAGTATTTCTAAATCCAAGGGGGTCCCCGCTTACATAAAAGCTATCATCCCCCTGTCTTTGCTTAGCCAAAAGTCCTAGTTCCCTAAGCCTTGATGCCGCCACTTGGGCGGTAGCTTCGCCAGGATCAACCACCCTTACCTCTGGCCCCAATATCCGCTCTATGGATGGTAACAAAAAGGGGTAATGGGTACACCCTAGGATCAGTGTATCGATCCTTTCTTTGATCAAGGGCGAAAGATAGCCCACCAAAAGGGAATCTACCCTTTCGCCTTCCCACTCACCGGCTTCAACCAAAGGTACTAACTCAGGACAGGCAATCTCCCCTACATCTATATCCGGGTTTATGTCCCTAAGGGCATGACCATATGCATGACTTTCCACCGTAGCTTTTGTACCTATGACCCCAATCCGTTGCCCTTTGACCCCCGTTACGGCGGCCTTAGCCCCCGGATAGATGACTCCCATCATAGGAATAGGAGCCTCTGCAACAAGCAGCGGTAGCGCCAATGCCGAAGAAGTGTTACATGCGGCGATGACAAACTTCACACCTTTGCCCAAAAAGAAAGCCAGGATCTGACGGGAGAATTCAACAATCTCGTCCGAGGAACGTCCCCCGTAAGGCACCCGGGCCGTATCTCCAAAATATATGATCTGCTCCATGGGCAGGACCTGTTGTAGCCAACGGACTACCGTCAAACCACCCACTCCAGAGTCGTACACTCCAATGGGGCGCTCTTTAGCCATATTCCCCCACATCCCCTTAATCTTCTATAGACACCATTCCTATTCTATCCCTCCCAAGCAAGTACATGCAAGTATAGAAAAAGCCCCTTGAAAAAACTGGGGCATCGCTTCCCTATTCCTCGAAGAACAGCAGGGCTATTCCACCACAATTGTAGGATCCGGAGATAAAGGAGCTGTGAGATCCACATGATCTGCCAGGGACTCCACGGTGATACCCTCAATCAAAATACGCACAGATTCAACATCCGGCAGTTGAGCTAGTGTATTGACAATGGAATACACCAGAGCAATCTCTTCATTGCTCCCTAAGTAACGGCCTTTGGCTAGCTCTCCACTGAAACTAGCCACAAGCACACTATCTTCTTGTCGAACCTCCTGCAACTTAGCATCCGGTGGCAAAACCGAATTCGGGCTCTTTTGGGAGACTTCCTGGAGCCTCGCCCAAAGCATCGGGGCATTTAGCTCATTTTCCTTGATGCGGGCTTCCTCGATCCTTAACCCACCCCCTGGCGCCGCCACAAACAGCTGGACATCCACCAAAGGTTCGGTATGCCCTCCTAAATTGCCCAGCAGCCGTACTCCCCAGACAATTACAAGCAGCAGGAGTGATGCTAGAAAAAGCCAGCCTAGCCCTTCCCTCAAACGTCTATTCAAGTATATCACTCCCTGCAGATTGGCTAGGTGTTTCCTCGCCACCAGGTATATCTTCGTCCCCATCCAGGCTATCTTCCCATGCAGATCTAGTTTCATCGGAAGATTCCATTCCATTAGGGCCCTTAGGCAACTGCAGAGGCCCCTTTGTGATGGTTCTCTCCACAACGTCCATATCCCTAAAGAAAGCCACAACTCCCCGGACTAACCCCATACTAGCTTTTTCAATGGCCTCGGCAGTTAGGAGAATAGGGCCCTCCTCAACATGATCCAAAAAGCCAACTTCTACTAAGGCGCTAGGCACCGGCGAATGGCGCAGGATATACAGGTCACTACGCTGTTTGATTCCCCGATCAAATAGCCCTAGCTGACTTACTACATTCTCCTGAAGGGCGCTCGCTAGCAATCGATCAGCTGGTCTACCCGGGTGATACAAAGTCTCAGTACCAGTAGCATCCTTTGTTAAGGATGCATTAGCATGGATACTAAGTAGTATGTCGGCATTTACTGCCTGTACCGCATCTACTCGTTCTCTGAGGCTAACGGTTCGATCCCCTATTCTAGTATAGCTGACATCGGCCCCGGCCCACTGCAGAAGCTCTCCAACCCTTAAGGCCACCTTTAGATTATACACCTTTTCTCGTACACCTTGTACACCCAAGGCACCGGGTTGCAAGCCACCATGGCCTGGATCGATCAAAACCGTCTTCCCCTTCAGCACTGCTGAAGACTGCGGCTCTAGCCAGTTGACCTGAATGGTGGGCCACAGCGAGAAATCCACATTTGACCGCCGAAAAGCAGGAAACACCGGCGAATCCTCAGTATTGTCGTTTAGCCCCAATTGCTCCAAATCACCGGCATAGTCCAAAGCACTAGTATGATCATCTGCCCATGGCGAAGACTTGTCCTGGTCCTGCTCAACTAAGGGGCCAATTGGAGATCCTGCCTCAAATTCACTGGGGGTAGCCGTAACCGCCACGTCACTAAGTAGCTTCTCTCCTGTTGCGTAGGCTACACTGTTGGGCAATAGCCGCTTAAAACTCCGCCCTAAAGTGGCCAAGTTCCCTCCACCTGCAGGTTGAGTCTTCCCATCGATAAATACAAGTTCCACTGTACCCTCTTGGCCACCGATCTCAATATCGCCGATATCGAGACCATGGGCCAAATCCAGCACAATGCGAGTTGAAGTTGGTGTATACTGGCTAATCCGGAGTTTCTTTACCGCACTATCGTTTACCGCTACCTCAGCCGCCCCTGCCACAAAGGTAGCATTGGCCACATCTACTACCATCCGATCCGGCTGCTTTAGTTTTGAAACCGAGTAAAGCACTGAGCCAGATGTCTCAAGTTTAAGGCGAAGGTAGTTCCCACTTCTCCCAAGGCTAACTCGTCCTATCCGCTGATTAAAGACTACAGAAAATCCGTGGGCTTTGTCCAAGGGGACAATCTGATAGCCCGTAGCCTCCACCAAGTCCACCACAGCCCGGGTCAGATTCTCAGAATACTGGGCCAATCGCACTCCTTGAATAGTGCCGCTTCCCACATAAAGTTCGTCATGGGCCCCATCAACCCTCACTCCGGGCATGTCCAAGGCCAATTGTGCAGGGTTACTATATAAAACAGGTTCAACGTCAATCTGGTCAGAACAGACAAAATCCAGTCGTTGCCTGCCATCTTCCATACTAGATCTGACTTCCAGCAATCTAGGCCCCTTAGGCAACTCAGGCCCTCTAGACTCTCTGTCCAACATCTCATCAATTGAGCCCTGGGGCCCACGATATAAATCTTTGAGCAATTGACTTATAGCCAATCCCTCTCGCTCCAGGTAAATAGCGGAAGGCACCTGAGTCTCGGAGATTGGTACACTAGCTACCGTGCTAATAGCTGTAGTTGGTGAACGTTGCCCTTCGATGCGCTGTTCGGTTTTCCGGGCCCTTACCTTCCCACCCTCGTCATCTTCTTCTGGCTTGGTGTCTTGCTCGGTAGCTTCAGACCCCATGGTGGTGAACTTGCCACCTGTGACCACCCCTTCACTGAACATCGCCACCCTATCAGGGGTTGTGTCAATAGTAGTTCCAGAAGTCGTTGTCTCTGGGTCTTGGTTAGAACCATCTTGAGTGTCTTGCCTAGCATCTGACTTAGCCTTAGCGCTAAGCTCCACTTCCGGCGTTGCATCCACCGTTGTCTTGGCGCTAGATCCCGAATCTACCACCGAGCTCTCTGGTCGCTCTCCCATGTATAGGATTTGATGCCCTTCATCCCACTGCACTCCCACACCAAGCACATCATGGAAGAAATTCAGGGGAACCATAATCGCGCCCTTAGCAATGTAAGGCGCCACTCCTAAGTCGATGGTTTTGTCCTCCACAGACACCAAAGGGTTATCTATAAAAAATCTGATCTCCCGGGATCCCATATATAACAAGACCATGGTTTCATCAGGTGTAGGCTCTATAGACACCCCCAAAGCGTCAGCGAGACAATTCAAAGGCACCATAGCCCTTGCCTGCCGTAAGGCGGGACGATTAGCCAGCTCCACTCGGTACCCATCTACGAAAACATCAAAGGCTTGGACACTGCTTGCCCCAAAAAGGATAAGCAACATAATCAGTCCCAGCAATATTCCATTGGAGCAAAGATTATGAAGTTTTCCACGACGGGGTGACATCATACTTCACTCCTCCGATAATCCCGTAGAACAAATCATGGTGAACACGCCATCGGTACTAAAGAGACCGGTGACTAATGAATTTCGACACGAAAAATGAATATTCCTTGTCCTATACCTAGAATCTGGAAGTTTCTTTGCGGTTATCTTGGACTATGGGGATCGAGATCGGGGTCGTAATCCATTTCATCTGCCATATGCAATGCAAGGAACCGACCACGGGCGTGATTTTCGGGGCTGGCGTAAGTCAACCAAAGGTGGTAGTCACCCCGCAACGGCCGGGGGAGAGCATCTAGTTCAAATACCACCATACTTTTCGGTCCGATTACATAAGCCGGTATTGGCTCCATGACGAGTTGGAGTTCATAGGTCTGGCTAACTAAGCGCAAGATATCCATGGACTCCACAAGGTCATATACAACCCGGCCGGCGGGGTCTTTTACTTCTAGGCGACTGATGTACACTGGCTCTTTGCTAGGGTTAACCACTTCCACGAGTCCAAACAGGAGCCGAGTATCTGCCTCCTCAAGTGAATTCGTAAAGGCATGAAACCGCACATGAAATTCGGCTGGATAGAGGCCCGTATCAAATTTGATATGGGGGTAATTCATACCCGGATCTACCGTAATACTCACAATTGCAGCTTGAAACCCGGCAGCGACAATGTGTATATCTACTAGTCCCAAAGGCACATTTTCTATCCTGAACTTCCCTTGCCCATCTGTAACGACCTTAGCATCTAAGACCTTTACGCTTGCACCAGGAACAGGGTTTCCCAATACATCACACACAACACTTTCGATTGTCCCCCGATCAGAGGGTGGCAAGAATCCCGACACGGCGCTCACTGACTCTGTCCGCATAAGGCTGGGACCTATTGTGTAAAGAGTGATGGCAAGATAACAACCACCCAAGCACAGAGCAACGGTGATTAGCCCCAACTTACGGAAACTCCTCCAGAACCCAGGATCATACATGGCGACACCCCCGCGCTTCCCTACCGATGTGACCGATAACCTGTAGGACACTCCCTATCTCTACCGGGGCTCTAGAGTATGTATTATACGGTGGATGGGTAACTTATGCCTAGAACTGCCTCAAAGAAGAGAAACAGGGTGCCTCAGGCACCCTGTTTTCCATGAAACATGCAAAGAAATATGCAATGCAAATCGGCAACTAGGCTGCGGTAGTCCGGGCGGCCCTTCGTCGCCTGCCACGACGCCTAGAAGTGACCACCAAACCTATAACCAATGGCAATGCTGATAGCACATATAGCTGCCACGAAGGCACTGCATTGATCGATCGTATCTCCCTGAGGCTACCCTTAAGCACTTGGCCAGATCCGTCGACTACGCGAATCTGATAACTGCCTGGCTCAAGTTCCAGCTTGATTGCTTCAAAGCTAGGCTGTCGCCCATGGAGCTCAGGTGCATCGGGATCGAATTCAACGATATTGTATCCCAAGGCATAGCCAGGTGTCTGGCTGACATAGTAGGGCTTCGGAGAGACCTCTTGGATAACTTCCCCACCTTGGAGCACCTGCACTTTACAATCAGGCACCTCATCCATATGCACCCACATATAAGCGCTTTCGGCACCCTTACCGGCCAGAGGTTTTTCCAGACTCGTCATCCGCAAGTAATCATGCTGATTATACTCCGCCTCATGCACAGCCTTCATATACATGGTCCGCTTACCTTCCAGATACAAGATTTGGCTAGCATCGTCGGACTGTACTGGCCTTGTCCACTTACTCTCAGGAATAATCTGGTAGCCTATGCCTGTGCGCCGCTCCTGGAAAACCTTGAGCTTCTTCTCGGTGCCTTCAACTAGCCTACCACTACTATCAAGGGTTTGTATTACATATTCACCGACGGGTAGATTCACCACAAAGGCCTCAGCCACACCCGTTACATACCAAATAGGGGGTGAAGGTTGCTCCGGTGGTTTGGGGAGCTCATGCTCTTCATAGGTCTTGCCAGTCTCCATAACTTCCTGCAAGATGGCCCCCATCTGCTCCTCGTAGGCGGCATAAGCCTCCCGGAACTCGCTAGTGGCCGTCCAATAGTCCTCTATAGCATCCTGGTATTCCTGGTACTTCTTTTCAGCCTCATCGCCGGTTACAAGTTCAGAGATACCGGCATAAAAACCCTGGGGATAAACATGGGTATAGGGTTGGCGTTCCAGCAAGCGAATCTCCTTGCCATCCTGCAATATCCGCAATTTCCCGTCAACGACCTCTTTGCTCTCAAACCAATTGGCCATATATTCATTGGTAATAGCCCAGAAGTATACTTCTGTTTCCAGGGTATTCAGCACATTGTCTGTGCCTGCCAGCAGGTAGATTTTGTCTACACCTTTAGGTGCAAAAGTGCCACCATATTCCTTACCAGTCCAGGGGGTGATCCCGTACACATTTTGTTTCTCCCGTTGCGGGGGTGCCGCCTCGACACTTACACCTGCCAAAAGTGTACAGATTAGCAATATCGTCATGAGCCAGATTCTAATTTTCACCTGCGAACCCCCCTACTGCTGAGAAAATGGATAGCAAGCGCCAACAGCACTACAGTGTACAGTAGCGAAGCGCCAATACTCATCAGGACATGACTGGCACTACCCAAACCAATGGCTACTATACCCCGGTTCAGATAGGCAAAGGGCGAAATCCACTTAAGCCCTCGATTAATCATATCCACAGCAACTCGGGTATAGATCAAGGTAGCTGACATATCCTTAGCTGACATGGCGTTCAAAATACCAGCTACAATATCGATGGCGAGAAAAGCAGCTAAAAGTAGTAAAAGCACAATCACCGAAGTGCGGGCACTGCGGGAAATTGTTGACAAGAACAAACCAAAGGCCACCGTAGAGGCAGCCAAAAGCACTGATAGACCCGCCATGGCAAAGAAGCTACTGTCCAGGCCAAAATTGGTCAGCTTGGAAATAATAAAGAAAACCACTATATACGTGACAATTAGCCCCAGAAAAGCTACTAGCTGCTCTAGGAATTTAGCCAAAATATAGGTGGCACTATCTACTGGACCGTAGAACAGCACTTCCAATGTGCCTTGGTCACGTTCTCGACTCACAGAGATGGTTGACGTCAGCGCCAAGTAAGTAGCCCCAATGATTACTGCGATAAACAATGGGTAATTTAGTGGGTTCGTCATCACCATGAGCCCATTTTCTGTAACGCCCTTCAAGTTGCTTCGCACAAAGAGATTGGCAACCAAGAAAGCCAAAGATGCGGCCACATAGATGCCCAAGCTACCGATGGTTGACTTGATCTCCCGCCGGGTAATTACACCCATAGCGTTGGCTCTATACGCCATTTTACTCACGATGCCTGCCCCTCCTTTGTTAGCAAGGAAAGGTTTTGCTCTGTAATAATCACAAAGGCCTCTTCCAAGCTAAGTTCCTTGGCCACCATGGATAGCACTACGCCACCGTTCTGGGAGATTGTCCTTGAGATCTGTGAACGATGGTCTTCTCCGGTATCGGCCTTAATGCGAAGCCTAGAGCCCTCAGTATCCACTTGATTGATGAAACCTAACTCCTCTAGCCCCGCCAGTATGCTAGGCGTAGCTTCCTCTAGCTCTACTACAATCTCGACCTCATCGGTCACTTGCTGTTTTAAATGGGCCATATCATCTTCGGCTAGGAGCTTACCACCACTGATAATGCCCACCCGGTGGCATGTCCGTTCAATCTCCGATAGGATATGGGAGGAAATAAACAAGGTCTTGCCCTTGGCATTCTCCTCCATGATAATATCCCTGATCTCACGAATCCCGTAAGGATCCAATGATGATTGTGGTTCATCCAAAATGAGTACATCAGGATCATGGATTAAGGCTCGGGCCATACCCAATTTCTGCTTCATACCCTTGGAGTACCCGCCCAAAAACTCGTTCTGCCGATCCAACAAGGCAACTCGGCTGAGCACTTCATCGATCTTCTTTGCGGGATTCTCCACACCATACAACCCGGCAAAAAATCCCAGGTACTCCCTAGCCGTCATATCCTCATACAGGTACTGGAACTCAGATAATACGCCAATTCGTCGCTTAATCTCAAAATAGTTCTCAGCAAGATCTTTACCAAATAGCTTGACCTTGCCTGCTGTAGGTCGCTCCATGCCCAAAAGCATCATAATGGTAGTAGTCTTGCCAGCACCATTAGGGCCTAAGAAACCGTAGATCTCACCTTTCTCCACGTGAATACTGAGATTGTCTACTGCAGTGAGATTCTCGAATTTCTTAACCAGCCCTTCTGTCTGGATCATCTGGTTTCCCCCTCCCATTGCAACTTATCCATGTCATGTCTGATTACATTTACTATCTTGCCTGCATTGTCGCTAACCTGTGTCCCCGTGGAATCTAATTCGACAATTCCAGCTAGTATCCTTGCTACGGATTGTTACTTTGCAGGGAAAAAGCGGTACCACACAATCTTTGACATCCACAATCCCAGCCAAAACAGCCGTTAACCTTGACACCATGGGCCTCGAACCCCTATAATATAGATGCGCTCCGCGCAACTAACACACTATAAAGTAGTATGTTGTCCTAACCCTTCTGGTGTTTGTCATATCAACCCGGTAGGGTGTTATTATCCTAGCCTAGAGAGTTTGGGGATAACTATGAGTGAAGCAATCAAGGTCATTGCCGAGAACCGTAAAGCCCGCCATGATTACCATATATTGGAGACTTTCGAGGCAGGCATAGTTCTCACGGGGACTGAAGTCAAATCCCTGCGTCTAGGGCGGGCGAATCTCAGGGACTCTTATGCGGCGGTTGAAAATGGTGAACTTTTCTTATATAATATGCATATAAGCCCCTATACCCATGGCAATATGTTCAATCATGACCCCAAGAGAACCCGGAAGTTGCTAATGCACAAAAGAGAGATTATGCGACTATTGGGGCAGACTCAAGAAAGGGGCTACACATTAGTGCCCCTAAAGCTCTACTTCAGACGGGGTAAAGCCAAAATTGAGCTAGCGCTAGGTAAAGGCAAAAAGTTATATGACAAACGGGAGACTATCGCTAGAAGAGACGAAAAACGCCGCATCGAACGGGTATTAAAGGAGCGTAACGCTTAACTAACCACGGGGGTGAATTAGTTTCGACACAGGTAAGGGTGGCAGTGTAAGCGAGCCGAGGTCCCATGCCTCGCTAAACAGTGGGAACCTAAATTAAACGCAAACGATAATTACGCTCTAGCTGCTGCTTAACAGCGGCTACACTCTACCTTTCCGTGCCTACCGGCGGGGATAGAGTGTCATAATGTAGGCTACCGCTCTAGGGATGCTCATAACTAGAGGGGGAAACCTGATGAGCTAGTCGCTACCTAACCCTGCTCTTGGGGTCAGGCGGAGGCGAATGCTAAACAAGAGCTACGCTCGTAGAAAGCATTGTGGCTCCACTTGTGGACAGCGGTGCAACTCCGCTCACCTCCACCATATAAATACTGAAGCGGGGGAGTTAAATCCCCCGCTTTGTCTATCTTACCATCTTGCTATCTTGCCTATATGCCCACTACCTCATCTATCTCTGCCTATCCAACTGATCTACTTGCCGCGACTTACGCTATTCACCGGCAAAAGATCAGCTTTGCGCCCGGGCAATGCCGGAGCGGGAGACTCGGATCTCCACTCGATCCGCTATCTTTAGTGTCAGTTCATCATCTTTGATGGCGGTTATCTCCCCATGAATCCCGCCAACAGTGATCACCTTATCTCCCTTCTTAAGGGCATTGAGCATATTCTGCCGTTCCTTCTGTTGCTTTTGCTGGGGTCGGATAAGAAATAGGTAAAACACTGCTAACATTATAATAAAAGGCATAAAGAGCGCAAATACGCCCCCGGGTTGTTCTGCCCCAGCCGTTAGAAATACCATCACAGACTCCTCCTTTCCCTTCATCGATAGCAATTAATATGTTCCCGTTTACAGCTCGTATTCCTGCCAATGCTCTTCAATTGAAGTGCCGACTAGTCACTGAGGCCCCTCATTGTACTGCTCTAAAAATGAATCTCTTAGCTTAGGTAAAGCATCTTCCGCGATACTAGCCCGAATCTCCTCCATCAATCTGATCAGGAACCTCAGATTATGAATTGTAGTTAACCGCACTCCTAGTATTTCCCCACTTCGCAACAAATGTCGGATGTAAGCCCGGGAAAAATTCTGACACGTGTAGCAGTCACAGCCTGGATCCAGTGGTGCAAAATCCTGGCTAAAAGCGGCATTACGCACAGTCAGTGTGCCATTACGAGTGAAGACCGAACCATGACGTGCGATCCGGGTGGGCAAAACGCAATCAAACATGTCGATGCCCCGCATAACCCCCTCTAGTAGACAATCCGGTGAGCCCACGCCCATCAAGTACCGGGGTTTATCTCTAGGCAATCTAGGGACAGTGACTTCTAGCATCTCGTACATTAAGCCCTTAGGCTCCCCTACACTCAAACCGCCAATACCATAACCGGGAAAATCCAGGCTCACCAGGTCATCTGCACTTGCTTTGCGCAAATCGGCATACATACCTCCTTGGACAATCCCAAACAATGCTTGATCAGCCCTGTTATGGGCAGCAAGACATCTCCTCGCCCACCTAGACGTCATTTCCATGGAATCCTTCGTATAGCTATAGTCTGCCGGATAGGGAGCACATTCGTCGAAAACCATGGCGATATCGGCGCCCAGAGCCATTTGAATTTCCATTGAGATTTCCGGGCTAATGAAGTGAGCAGATCCATCTAGATGGGATCGGAATGTCACCCCTTCCTCGGATATCTTACGCATCTCACCCAAGCTAAAGACTTGAAAACCCCCGCTATCGGTGAGAATTGAGCGATCCCAGGCCATAAAACCATGTAACCCACCGGCTCTGCTGACTAGATCATGCCCCGGGCGCAGATACAGATGGTATGTATTAGCCAAAACGATTTCGGCACCCACTTCAACTAACTCCCGAGGTGACATGGCCTTCACAGTGGCCTGGGTCCCCACCGGCATGAACACCGGTGTCCGAATCACCCCATGGGGAGTACTCAGACGGCCTAGACGCGCTTTAGTATTGCTTGATGTATAGTCAACAGCAAACTCTATCGGCCCCATGGGCCATCCCCCTTTTTTGCTCCAAACTTCATGGGAACTATCTTGCCTTCTATAGAATTAACATGGCATCCCCAAAACTGAAAAAACGGTATTGGCGATCCACTGCCTCCTGATAAGCCCTAAGTATCAAGTCCTTGCCTGCGAAGGCAGACACCAACATAAGTAGAGTCGAACGGGGTAGATGAAAGTTGGTGATCAAGGCATCCACCACACGAAATTCATACCCCGGATAGATAAATATATCTGTCCAACCGCTATCGGCCACAAGTTCCCCGTGTTTTTGGTAGATAGTCTCCAGCGCCCGAGTAGTAGTAGTCCCGACCGCTACCACCCTGCCCCCGGTTTCTTTAGCCCGATTGATCATCTCGACGGCATCCTGTCCCACAGCATAGTACTCACTGTGCATATGGTGTTGGGCGAGGTTCTCTGCCTGTACCGGTCGGAAGGTGCCTAACCCCACATGTAAAGTAGTTGGACAAATACTAACTTGCTGTTCACGGATGGTCTCCATGAGCTCAGGGGTAAAGTGCAGACCGGCGGTGGGTGCTGCCGCGCTCCCCTTTTCCCTAGCATACACCGTTTGATAGCGACCCTGATCCCGTAGCTCTTCGTGGATATAGGGTGGCAAGGGCATCTGTCCTAACTCATCTAGAAGCGTCTCAAAGACCCCGGTATACTCAAACTCGATTATTCGCCCGCCGACATCTGTCATATCCTTGACCCGCCCCACAAGGCGCCCTTGACCAAACTCTAACACTGCTCCTGTCCGCACTCTCCGTCCCGGACGCACTAGTGCCTCCCACTCCCGCTCCGAGAGGCGCTTTAGCAAAAGCACCTCAACTCTAGCACCTGTATCTTGTTTTCTGCCATACAGCCGTGCGGGTATCACCCTTGTATCATTGATCACAAGCACATCCCGGGGCTTAAGATAATCTACAATGTCTCGAAAAATCCGATGCTCTATTACTCTATCCTGCCGATGTAATACCAACAATCGAGAGGTATCCCGGGGCTCTATAGGTGTTTGGGCAATCAATTCTTCTGGCAAATTGTAATCAAATTCAGCTACTTTCATGGACATGGCAAACTTAGTTCCTCTCTTTCTACGGGGAAGCAAGCCTTGGGTGAGCACCCTAAGGCCCCGTGATCCCCTATGGGCATCAATGGGAGTCTATGGGAATCTACCTGTCCACCGTGTAGCCGAAACTACTCAAGCTACCTTTTTTATTGCGCCAATCATCCTTAACTTTTACCCACAGCTGCAAATTGACTTGGGAGCCCAAAATCCCTTCAATTTCTTTTCTAGCCAATTGCCCTACCTGTTTAAGCAAAGATCCATCCTTGCCGATGACTATACCACGCTGAGAACGGCGTTCTACATAGATTGTGGCCCACACATCAACAAGATCCCGATCCTCCCTAGCCCGCATTTCCTCTATGACCACTGCGATTGCATGGGGGATTTCCTCCCTGGTTAACTCCAAGACCTTCTCACGAATAAGCTCACCTATAATAAACTGTTCCGGGTGGTCTGTGATCCAATCATCGGGATAGTATTTTGGTCCCTCCGGTAACAAACCCACCACTTGATCCAGTAACTCATCAAGGCCTTCCCCTGTCTGGGCCGAAACCGGTATTATGCTAGTGAACTCCCCCAAGGCCCCATAGGCCTTACCCATGTGCTCCGCTTTATCTACCCTGATAGACGCCTCCTCTCCCCAAAGATCGATCTTATTCAAGGCTAGCACTACTGGAGTATCATTGTCGGCTAACAACCCAGCTATATACTCATCGCCTCTACCCGGAAGATGATTGGCATCTGTCACAAACAAAATCACGTCCACTTCAGTTAAGGTGCGCTGGGCCACATCCACCATATATTCACCTAATCTATGCAAAGGCTTATGAATTCCCGGTGTATCTAGGAATACAATCTGTGCATCTGCAAGTGTCACTATGCAGTGAATGCGATTTCTGGTGGTCTGAGGTTTATCGGAGACAATGGCCACCTTCTGACCCACCAACTTATTTAACATAGTGGATTTACCCACATTCGGTCTACCCACAACTGCTACAAAACCTGAATGAAATGTAGTCATCGGCCCCCTCCTTAATGTCGATTATCTGGTGAATTACTGGATATCTCCCATCACATACCAATCAATGGAACCATGATCACACAAGATCCAAACGCAATACAAGCCTATCTTCCCCTGGCCCGTATTCTCCAGGGCACTCTGCTATCTTTGCGAAGCCCAGTTTATCTTGGTAAATACGCAAAGCGGCGGTATTTGTCGGTGATACCGTAAGCTCTATGCTAAGGAAGCCTGCCAGTTGAAGCCGCCGAATAATCTCCTGCATAAAGATAGTGCCTAAGCCCCTGCCCCGCCAATCACTTCGGATGGCAAAGCCAAACAGATATGCAGAATGTGGCCTGTCCCAAATACGCATGCACTCCGCCACACCCACCGGCTGGTCTGTCTCCTCCACCCACAGGACAAATACCCGCCCTTGACGTGCAAAAGGAGGCAAGAACCATTCATTCATGCCACCCCTCCCAAAGGCATCTTGCTCTATATTGATCAGGGCTTGTAGAAGGTCGGGCTCCAATTCCACCAATTCCTCTACACAAACTGAGGGCATCAAAGAAAACCGCCTCCAAAAGGCCCAGGTAGCAATTGTCCCACTTCCCTGATTTCAAGTTTTCCCTCTAGATTAGCCATAACCACCAACGCCTGTGGTGCCAATTCTACCATAACTTGGCGACAGATGCCACAAGGTGGTACAGGCTGCTTTGCCCCGGCCACCACGGCAATTGCTCTAATATCCTGCTCCCCCTGGGATACTGCCTTAAACAAAGCCACCCGTTCGGCGCAGCAAGTAGCACCATAGCTAGCGTTTTCAATATTGCAGCCCGTATAGATCTCCCCTTGCCCAGTCAAAACCGCGGCACCTACAGCAAAACCTGAATAGGGTATATAAGCATGCTCCCGGGCCATCTTGGCCCGCTCCAGCAAATCCATAAACTCGTGTCTCATCTGCCTCCCCCTCCATGGTCAAAGATGGGTCAATAATTGGCTATATCGGTCCTTACTCTAGGCACCGATTCAAGCTCTAGATAATCAGAGCTTTCCACATCTAACCGTTTCCCCGTAAGGGCAAATATCCCCTGCAATTCCCTGACACTCTCCTCCAATTTCTTCGGCAAACCTACGGCCTTGATCACCACGGGGTTAGCAGCTACTGTCTCACCATTGACCACAACTACAGGTCCCACGCATTTCACCCATCCGCCGACACCTAGCCTTTGGCTACCTACTTCCACCCCCTGAGCCCCGGCAAAATACAAGGAATTGACGATTTCCCGAATATCCTGTTCATGGACTATCTGCTCCCACAGATATCCACCGGGGGCATCACTGGCCTGAATCACTACCCCCGGCCCTGCTATTGTCGTCTGCCCGGCGGCTCTTCTAATCCCCTCCAGACTCCTTTTGGTCTCCTCGAGTTTTGACTCCATAACTGCGAGATATTGCATTTCCTGATCTATCGAGAGAAGGTCAACCTGCCCTGCCCTTATACCGATTCCCACCAATTCAGCTTCTACCTCAAGGATAGGCTCTTCCTTAAGGCGGCGGATCGTGATAGGCTCAAGGAGTTCCTGGCCTGCAATTACCTCATGACCCAGTACCAGAATAGTGCCTACCTTGTCACCTTGATGAATCTTGGGGTCATCCCTAAGGATATCCAATACCTTTGCACTAGCCCGCTTAGCCCGGCTAGATCTGATGGCTTCCTCCACGTATTCCACTTGAGCAATCAAATCCG
>JAAZMF010000011.1 GCA_012798955.1 Bacillota bacterium
ACTCAAGTAAAGACTTCATCGCCCGCGGATCTTTTACTTATGTTATACGATGGCGGGATCAAGTGGTGCCAGAAGGCATCGATACATCTTGAGCAAGGTGAAGGGGAAGCTGCCCACCAAGCCCTGTTGAAAAGCCAAGATATTATCAGCGAGCTTATGATATCTTTGGATTTTTCCGCGGATGAGGAGATTGCCCAAGGGCTATATGATTTATACGATTATATGCATAACCGCTTGGTTGAGGCCAACATCAAGAAGGATGGGGCAATGGTCACTGAGGTGGCAGGGATGCTCCGGGAAATGCGGGATGTGTGGAGCCAAGTAGCCAAGCAAGTGCAACATCAGGGCCTAGGCACAACTGGTGGTCTGGATATTGTGAAATAGTATTGCGAAATAGTGCATGGGAAGGTTTTAGTTGGAATTCAAGAGAGCATAATCTACTAAACAAGAGGGGGGCTATGGGGCACCCTTTTTTGTTTCTGTCGGTGCCTAGTTTTTGGTAATACAGGAGCCAAAGGAGTTCCTTAACATCAATATATAGAGGCGATGACATCATAGCCAAGGGCTCGGAGACGGCCCATCCAAGCGGCCCGGTTCTTGCTTTTAAGGCGCAATTCTTCAGCGGCAAACAGTTCGTGGAGACTATCGATCTCTTCTGGTGATAGCTGCAAATAGAGGTTCAGTGTCGGTGTGGCCAAAGTAGCCTTGGTATGCCGGGGAATCGACCATAGGCTTTGCTTAGCGCCTGGGGAGCGCAAATTCTGGCTAGTGAAATGCCGCCCGAGGGCCGTTGCCCAGGACAAAATCCCATCATCGATTACGAAAGCAAGGGTAGATGGTTCCCCTTTGCCATCATAACCTATGATATAGGCCTCATAGCGCAGGATATCATCGGTCTGATCGTAATAGATCCAGACGTGGAGATCCTCGCCATAGGCGATCACTTCCTGCATTTGCCGGTAGTGTACTGCACCCCGGCTCTGCCCATTTTTTGGTACCGACATTGTCTATTCCTCCAGATATGCCCTTTTGGAGTATTCCACAGTTACATAACTAGCATACGAAGGCTCTAGTATCATATGTTCCTTAAATGTTCTTCGGCAAACCCGAGCTGTTTCCCTCTTCCAATCCCATACGGTAAACTTGGTAATGGTTGCCGAGAGGGCTGGGGGTGGCGTGTTAGTGGCTCAGAGCTCAAAGGCTCAAGGAGTGAATATCGCATGGAGATGATTCAGCAAATAGCACAGATGTTCCCGCAAGTGGGTGAGAAAGTTTTGGATATGTTTGCGTCTCCTACTTCGGACAAAAACCCAGCTACTGTGACCTACGACTGCTCGCTAGGTCCTAATAGAAAATGAACTCTATTAAGAGTTCATCATGTGGCGATCCCCCGGGCTACACTAACCTGGCAGAAGCTCCCGATGCGCCTTTGCGGCGGGCCCTCACCGAGGTAGTGAACATAATAGATTAAGCAAGAAGGCACCGGAACACAGCAAAGATCTCCCAAGGTCCTCGCCCTGGATTTGAATAATCTAATTCTAGAGATAGTGAGCGCCATCTTGCATAGGGGGTTAATTGATGACAGGTAGAGACTTAGTATTGGCAGCACTCAAGGGGCAGGCAACACCGAGGGTGCCTTGGGTACCTTTCACTGGTGTACATATCGGTAACCTCAAAGGCGTTGACGCTGAAGAACTGCTGAAAAGTGCTGAACTCTTGGTGGCCTGCGGGGTCGAAGCTAACCAGCGGTATCAGCCGGATGGGCAGCCGGTGATTTTCGACCTGCAGGTGGAAGCAGAAATCCTCGGCTGTGACCTACAGTGGGCCAAAGATGCGCCGCCGGCCGTAGCAGCTCATCCTCTAGCTAACGGCTATGAAGGATTGAAGGAGCTACCTATGCCGCAGCCGGAGAATGGAAGACTCCCCATCATCTTAGAAGCTATGCGGGGTCTTAAAGAGAAGATTGGCCATGATACTGCGCTATACGGGTTGGTAGTAGGTCCCTTCACTTTGGCGCTGCATCTTAGAGGAACTAATCTCTTCCTTGACATGTTTGACCAGCCAGAAACCGTAAACGAATTAATGCATTTTTGCCGTCAGGTGACAGAGCAAGTGGCTGATTACTATATTGATGCAGGTATGGATGTCATTGCCGTTGTCGATCCCATGATATCCCAGATATCTGCTGACCATTTCCAGCAGTTCGTGAGTGAACCTGCCACCCATATCTTCGATTTCATTCGGCAGAAGGGTGCCTGCTCATCATTTTTCGTCTGCGGTAATGCAACACCGGTACTGGAGGTCATGGCCCAGTGCAAACCCGATGGGATTTCGGTGGATGAAAATGTGGATATGGGCTTCGCTAAAGAGATTGCCGATAAATATCAGCTATCCTATGGCGGCAATATCCCTCTGACTACGGTAATGCTTCTGGGAGACCAGGCTGACAATATGCAGTCGGCCCTGCAGCTGATCGATGCTTACCGCGGGCCTGGGTTTATTTTGTCACCTGGCTGTGACATGCCCTACAATGTCCCATCGGAAAACGTCAGTGCCGTTACTTTGGCAGTCTTCGATCCAGATAAGGCCAGGGTATTTGTGCAGAACAACAAGAAAGACAGCGATGCAGGGGAAATCCAGGTGGAAATCCCGGATTACGACAACTTGCCTAGACCGTTAATCGAGGTCATTACCTTAGATTCGGCCACCTGTCCGCCGTGCAAGTACATGGTTGATGCAACGGGGGAAGTAGCTAAGTTCTTCGAGGGTAGGATCGACTGGGTGGAGCACAAGATTACAGAAAAGGA
>JAAZMF010000071.1 GCA_012798955.1 Bacillota bacterium
CTTATTTCGGGTAGATTCCCCATTTTCCTGCCAAAATCCAGAGATTCCTAGTAACTCATCACCATCTTCTGCAAATATCTACGGCTTCTCCAATGTAAAGGCTCCTAGAATACCCTGTCGAAACTCTCTAAGAAGTAGCGCAGCCGCCTTTTCTCCATCAACTCTGCCCCCTGTCATCAAAAATCCCCGCTGTTTGCCGATAGCCTCCAAAATACCCATGCCCTCTGTCAATCCTGCATCGAGGCCATATCTGCCATTGAGAGCTTCAGGCTTAGTCTCCATGATATACTCAGCTAAGGCGGCGCTAACCTCTACATAGTTGAATATATCATCACTAATCGCCCCAGTAACCGCAAGCTTAAAGGCAGTCCCAGGATCGTCGAATCTAGGCCATAGGACACCGGGAACATCAAGTAGTTGCATAAAATTACCGGCCCTGACCCATTGCTTACCCCGAGTAACTCCGGGTTTGGCTCCAGTTTTGACCACATTGCGACGGGCCAATCTGTTGATCAAGGTGGATTTGCCCACATTAGGTACACCTACAACTACACCCCTGAGGACTTGATCCTGTCTCCCCCGCTGCCGTAACCGCTCCCGAATGGTCTCGTGGAAAGACCTAATAATCCTCTGCAATTCACCTAGACCGTGCCCTTTTTGTAAATCCAACGCCACAGGAGAAAGGTCTGCGTCCTGTAAGCTCTTCACCCATGCCTTTGTCAATTCTGCTTCCGCCAGATCCGCTTTGGCTAGCACTGTAATTACCGGCTTATTGGCCACTAGGTCGGCAAGATCTGCATTGTGACTGCTTTGGGGTATGCGGGCATCTCGAATCTCCAGCACCAAATCCACAAGGGCTAAAGCCTGCCTCAATTCCCTCTTGGTTCTTGCCATATGGCCTGGATACCATTGAATATTGACTCCCAAAGACCCACACACCTTTCTCTATGTTTCGCCTTTCTAAGCCCAAGCCAAGTCCAATTGCACTCAATCGGCAAAGGAATCCGGCAAGGACAGAAAGCCCAAAGAGCCCACAGGCCAGTAACTAATCACGGCCCGCCCCATCAGCAAATCTCTAGCCACAAACCCCACATCGGGAAACCTACTATCATCACTATTATTGCGATTATCACCCATGACAAAATAGCGACCAGCCGGTACCTTCCTTGGCCCCCAATCACCGTAGGTCGGACCATAGATATAGTTTTCCTCCAGAGGCCTACCATTGAGATAGACAACCGTGTCCCTAATCATGATCTCATCCCCAGGCACACCTATGATCCTTTTAATAAACTTGCGCCGAGGATCCGCTGGATAGCGGAACACCACGATTTCACCGGGTGCAGGTGGACGAAACCGGTAGGTAAGCTTGTCGACCAATAGCCTTTGCCCATGATTCAACGTTGGCTCCATGGAGCGGCCCTGCACTACGAAGGATTGAGCAATAAAGGTTATAATGAATAAAGCCAAGACAATGGCTATCACAAAGGCCTCTAGATATTCTCTCAACTCCGATTTTTGTCCCGCCATGGGAATCTCTCCCTTCAACTGTGCGAAAGCAGAAAAAAGGGACTAGGATAGTCCCTTTCCGATTCTGTTAATCCACTGACTACCAAGTCCTACGTTCTTTGATACGAGCCGCCCTACCTACACGATCACGCAGGTAATAGAGTTTGGCCCGGCGCACCCTGCCCCGCCGGATCACTTGGATATCGGCGACCCGGGGAGAGTGTACGGGAAATGTCCTTTCCACGCCTACACCTTGGGTTACCTTCCTAACAGTAAAGGTCTCCCGGACTCCGCCGCCAGAGCGGGCAATTACTACTCCTTCAAAGATCTGTATACGCTCCCGCTCGGCTTCCACGACCCGCACGTGAACCCGCACGGTATCTCCTGGCCTAAAATCAGGGACATCCTTTTTTAGCTGTTCATTCTCGATTAACTGAAGAATATCCATGGCTTGCTGCCTCCCTTCCCTACCGTTCTCAAGATTGGTCACATTCATCCCGCATAGACGCCAAAAGCGCCGCATCTCGTGGTTTCAGATCAATTTCTCGAAGTAGATCTGGGCGCCGTTCCAAAGTACGGCGCAAAGATTGACATCGTCGCCAATCGGCTATCCGCTGATGATCTCCAGACAGTAGCACTTCTGGAACAGTAAGACCCTCAAAGTCCCGGGGGCGAGTATACTGAGGATACTCTAATAACCCTTGGGCAAAGGAATCTGTATGCACAGCACTAGCTTCACCCAAAACGCCGGGTAAAAAGCGCACAACGGTGTCAATTACCACCATGGCAGGTAGCTCTCCCCCAGTCAACACATAATCTCCGATGGAAATCTCTTTTGTGATCAGGGACTGCCTAATGCGCTCATCCACACCCTCATAGTGTCCACAGACTATAACCAACCGTCTCTCACAAGACAACTGCTCGGCTAAAGTATGGCTCAATCTCTCACCCTGTGGTGTCATGAGTAATACTGGGGCATCGTCTTCCCCAAGTACGTGGCGAACTGCGGCAAAGACTGGTTCTGGTTTCATTACCATCCCCGCACCGCCCCCAAAGGGGTAATCGTCCACTTGACGGTGCCGATCACTAGTAAAGTCCCTAATATTCCAGAGGTGCACGCCCACTATCCCAGCGGTCTGTGCCCGGCCCACAATACTAGTCTCCAGGGGCCCACTAAACATCTCGGGAAATAAAGTGAGTACATCAATCCGCACCGTCCACTCTCCTCCTACTGCTCAAGCATGCCCGGCAGCAAGCGGACTAGCATGCGGCCAGTCTCTAAATCAATATCCAATATCACATCAGCGATGGCCGGTAGCAGTATTTCTTCACCAGCATCCGCCGGCTCCACTACATAGACATCATTGGCCCCGGGCTGGAGCACTTCTTTTAACTCACCTAGATGCTCCCCGTCCTCAGAATAAACGGAAAGTCCCACCAAGTCGAAAATATAGTATTCTCCTGGTGGCGGCTCTACGGCCTGAGCCCTCGGGACCACAATCAATGTCCCCCGCAAGGCAGCTGCATCACTTCGGGTTTCAACCCCCGGGATTTGGCAAATCAAATGATCCTGCTGCTCCATGATGAGCTTGAAACCGCTCAATCTTGGCTCCTGGCCATCCCGCCACAAGTACACCGTGGTCAGATCCTGGAATCTGTGGGGGTAGTCGGTATGCATCCGCACCTTCACATAACCCTTTATCCCATGGGGTCTAGCAATCTCGCCGATGATTACCCAGGTTTGAGGCGACTTCATAGTGCTTGCCGCCCCTCCCTAAGCTCCACCACTAGGTCGTCCTTTGTAACGATCTCAGCATAGAGAATCTTAGTGATATCATCACCTATAGCCACTTGCGCCATGCCTTCTAGGGTTCCCCGAGCGATCTCTTCGCCATTGGTCAGTTCCTGTAGGTCTCGGATCTGATCACTAAGTCGCTCCAGGCTAACAATCCGCTTCTGCTTTTCATCATCAAGCTCCTGGCGCACGGCCATGGCCCGCCTCAGATTTTGCCGCTCCAAATCTGGCAAAATCCGCTTAGCCTGAAACTCCAACTGCTGAATCTCCATATCTAACCGGACTTTGGCCCGCTCAAGCTCTTGATGCATCTCAGCCTTAAGCTTATCAGTAACTATGGCCTTCCAAACAATAGGCCGATTGATGGTGATCGTGTTCATGCTATCACCCACCCCCCAAGAGGAGTGTCGGTGATGTAACTAGATGAACGGCAGAAGCCAAAGGCTCAATCGATGATCTCCACATGAACCATCTTACCTTCCTTAGTAGCAGCTGCCTTCACCACGGTGCGTAACGCCTTGGCAATCCGTCCTTGTTTGCCTATGACCTTCCCCATATCATCGGCAGCTACCCGTAATTCCAGAATTAGAGATCTTTCACCCTCCACCTGACTTACCTGGACAGCCTCAGGATGGTCAACTAATGCTTTGGCCATATACTCAACGAGGTCTTTCATGTGATTGCCCTCCTACTGCGCATTCTTGCGCGATGCCGCGAACTTGTCCATAACCCCTACTTTAGTAAGCAAGTGCTTGGCGGTATCCGAGGGCTGAGCACCTTTCTGTAGCCAGTCGATGGCCTTATCTTCATCAACGACGAGTTTAACCGGCTCTTCCAGCGGGTCATAGAATCCCAAGGTGTCGATAAATCTACCGTCACGGGCCGCCCGTGAATCAGCCACCACCAAACGGTAAAAGGGCCTTTTCTTGGCACCCATTCTTTTTAAGCGAATTCGTACTGCCATAGAACACATCCTCCTCCCTTCCGTAAATTCATCTATACTGATCTTGCCAAGTCTCAAGCTAATTGAGGCAGATCAGGTGATTAACCTTGCAGCGCCCTTCAGCATACATATGACCATGTAGCAAACACATGACCGTGGGGAGGGCGATGCCGGTTGATCGTCTAATTACCTACTGCATGAAACCAAACAACCCACCCCGCCGCTTCGCCTTTTTCTCCAGGCTACCTAGTTGCCTGAGCATTTGTCTTGTCTGGGCGAATTGTTTGAGCAACCTGTTGACATCCTGTACTCTGGTGCCACTGCCACTGGCGATCCGGCGTTTTCTACTGCCATCAATGATCTCAGGCCGTTGCCGCTCCAAGATTGTCATAGATTGCACTATGGCTTCCACCTGATCAAATTGCTTCTCATCTACTTGTATCCCCTGCAAACCCTTCATGCCAGGCATACCGGGCATCATACCCATGATCTGATCTAGTGGCCCCATTTTCTTGACTTGCTGCAATTGCTCCAGAAAATCCTCCAAAGTAAAATCAGCTGTCCGGAGCTTTTCCGCCATTTCCTTAGCTTTGTCTTGATCAATCTGGGCTTCAGCCTTCTCAATCAAGGTAAGGACATCACCCATTCCCAAAATCCGGGAAGCCATCCGCTCGGGATGAAATGGCTCAAGTCCATCTAGTTTTTCTCCAGTGGCAGCAAACTTAATGGGTTTGCCTGCAACTGCCTTAATGGATAATGCGGCTCCGCCCCTGGCATCGCCATCTAGTTTGGTCAAAATCACACCATCTATAACTAGGCTCTCATGGAAGCTAGCAGCTACATTGACAGCATCTTGTCCTGTCATGGCATCTACAACTAACATTACTTGGTGGGGGTTTACGGCATCATCAATCGCCTTCAACTCCGCCATCAGCTCTTCATCAACATGTAATCGTCCGGCGGTATCGATCAAAATAATATCGTTAGCATGGCGATTGGCGTGCTCTACAGCACCCTTAGCAATATCTACAGGACTAATCTGATCGCCTAGACTAAACACAGGAATCTGAAGCTGCTCACCTAAAACCTGCAACTGCTTAATAGCTGCGGGACGATAAATGTCGGCAGCGGTCAAGAGTGGCCTATGACCCTGTTTACGCAAGAGATTAGCCAATTTGGCAGCGCTAGTAGTCTTACCAGCCCCCTGCAGGCCAACCAGCATGACTATAGTCGGGGGCCTGGAAGCCAGCTCAAGTTTGCTTTGGCTACCACCCATCAACTCGGTGAGCTCTTCATAGACTATTTTAATCACTTGATGGGCCGGTGCCAGGGAACCTAGAACTTCTTGTCCCACTGCCCGCTCCCTGACTTTATTGGTAAAATCCCCAACCACTCTGTAATTGACATCGGCTTCTAAAAGTGCCAACCGCACTTCCCGTAGGGCCTCTTTGACATCCTGTTCTGTCAGCTTACCTCGACCCCGGAGTTTGCCTAGTGTCTGTTGGAGTTTTTCCGCGAGGTTTCCAAACACCGCCATAGCAGGCCCTCCTCTGACCTTATGTTACTAAAAACCAGCAATCATCTGGGCTACTAGCTGCCGTATGGCAACCAATTCCTTTGAAACTGGATCATCCATCTGCTCCCCTTGGGTTTGAACTAGCTGGTCCAAACGGGCCAGGATCGCTTCTAGTTCCTCTCTTTGCAGGGCATAGCGTCGCTCTAGCCCTAGCTTATCTTCTAAATCCAGAAGAGTCCTTTGCGAGCGCTGGAGAATATCATAAACAGCTTGCCTAGTTACACCATATTCTTCGGCGATCTCCCCTAGGGACATATCCTCCTGGTGATACAAAGCAAAATACTTGCGTTGCTTTTCCGTAAGCAAGGGACCATAAAAATCCAGAAGCAACCCTAGGTGTACAGTCTTCTCAATCATATTATCCGCCTCTGTTAAGCATAAATGCTTTACAGCAGTAGTATACTAGGGCCCATGGCCTTTGTCAATACAAAAGACTAATTGCCCAGAACATGGAAGGATCTCGTCAAAAAGGGCTTATCTAGCCGTTATTCATCAAAAAGCGCTGACACAAATTCGTCAGGATCAAAGTCCCGCAGATCGTCATATGCTTCACCTATACCAATTAGTTTCACCGGCAGCTCTAACTCTGCTGCAATAGCCACGATGATGCCACCCTTAGCTGTACCATCTAGCTTAGTGAGCACTAGACCGGTGAGATCAACTGCTTCACTGAAAAGTTTAGCTTGGGATAGAGCATTCTGCCCAGTTGTAGCATCAACGACAAGCAGGGTCTCTGTCGCTTTTTGACCTAGCTCCCGCTCCACCACTCGACCGATCTTCTCCAATTCCCGCATGAGGTTAGTCTTGGTCTGCAAACGCCCAGCGGTATCAATAATTACCACGTCTGCATTTCTAGCCCTACCAGCTTGTATCGCATCAAAGGCCACAGCCGCTGGATCAGACCCTGGTTGGTGCTTGATCATATCGACTCCCACCCGATCTGCCCAAATCTCCAATTGCTCAATGGCTGCTGCTCTGAATGTGTCACCGGCACCTAACACTACTTTTAGCCCCTGGGATTTAAAACGATGGGCTAGTTTGCCAATGGTAGTTGTTTTACCTGCTCCATTTACTCCCACTACCAATATCACTGATGGGGATGGGGTGGCTAGCTCCAGCTCGCCGCCATGGGTTGTGAGGATCTCGTGGATCTTTTGCTGTAATATGGGTCTGACTTCTGTAGGATCAGTGATCTTCTGAGCCTTAACATCCTCCCGCAGATCATCCACAAGCCTTAGGGTAGTATTCACTCCTACATCTGATTGAATCAAAAGCTCCTCTAACCGCTCAAAAAGATCCTCATCCACCGTCTTATGGCTAGATAAGAGGTTATCTATTCTACTTACAAAGGAAGTTCTTGTCTTAGCTAAACCATCTCTTAGCCTCGCGAAAAAGCCTTGGCTAGTTGCCTCCACGGGAGCCGCTTCCCCGGGCTCCTCTTTTGCCGTGGTTGCTGCCTCACCGCTTTGCTGGGTGGGTACCAAATCCTCTCGCTCAGGTTTTTCCTTACGCTTAAACCACTTGGAAAATGCCATGGGTATACTCCTCTCTTACATTGGATAAATATGGGCCACAGACTAGACTTTGCAGCATGTGGGACTTAGCGCCTCGCCCTCGCCCCAGCTCCCACCACTGATTAGACTACTCTTCCAGTGTAGTGGCCGCGGCATCAAGCTCAACCGCGACTAACTGAGAGATATTGGCCCTATTCATTGTAACACCATATAAAGTATCGGCAACTTCCATGGAGCCTGGACGATGGGTAATCATGATAAACTGTGTATCTACGGAGAATTCTCTTAGTAGCTCAGTAAAGCGCTTAAGATTGCTTTCATCTAGGGCAGCATCGATCTCATCCAAGACGCAAAAAGGGCTGGGCCTGACCCTAAGCAGCGCAAACTGCAAACTAATGGCGGTCAAAGCTCGTTCGCCACCGGATAATAGATTCATGTTCTGCAGTCTTTTGCCTGGGGGCCTGACCGCGATCTCAAGTCCCACATCTTCTGCTCTAGCTGCCGGTGTAAGCATCAGTTCAGCTGATCCGCCACCGAATAGCTTGACGAAAATCTGCTCAAACTCCTGTTGCACTTGGTGAAACGTTTGGGTAAATCTAGCTCCACTGACTTCATCCATTTCCTCGATGACCATATGCAGTTGCTCTCTTGCCTCAATCAAATCCCCTTGCTGCTCCTTGAGGAAATCGTAGCGCTCTTGCACCACGGCATAGTCTCCCATAGCCTCTGTGTTAATGGGTCCAAGATCCTGTAAACGCCTCTTGAGGGTGCGAACCTCAGTCTGCAGCCTAGCCATATCATGATTGGCGAGAGAAGGTAAATCAAAAGCCCCATCAACCCCGTCAAAGAAGCTAGGTTGCACTCCATACTCATTAACCGAGGTGTCTTGAAGCCGGGCCATCTGGGACTTCACCTTGTCTAGTTCCCGCAAAACATGGGACAAATCACTCTGCAATGCTTCTTTTGCGTTTTGCCTAGATTTTGATGTCTCCTCAACACTGGCAACCCGTTGCTGTATATCTTTCCGGAGCCCATGGTCTCTTGCGGTGTCTTCCTCAATCTTGCAGATCTCCCTCTGCAACTCTTGTAGCGAGAGGGCACTATCCTCTATCTCATCTTCTATGAGCAAGCTGTCCTGCTCCATCGCCTCCCGGGACTTGTCTAGACCATCTAGCAACCCAGCAATCTCACGCAGGGCTTTTCTATGTCTTGCTATCTCCTGACCAAGGGCTTGAATTTGGCTTTCCCGGGTAGCTACACCGACTTTGTAGTTGGTAAATCGCTCCTGATGCTGGGCCTCAAAGCCGGCTAGCCGTTCTAGTCGTTCCTCAATGACCAAGGCCTTAGCTTGCCATATAGCTTCCTTGGCGGTAAGGCTATCTATGTTTAGCATATCCGTAGATTGGGCTTTTGTCCCGGACGCGATTTTGACCTGTAGATCCCGTATCTCTTGCTCAATGTGTTCCCTCTCCCGTTCCCATCGGGCTATTTCGCCACGGGCAAGCTTGATTGCCTGCTGCTCATCTCTGATCTGTAGCTCATGTTGTCGCAAGTCATCTTGCAGACCGCCAATCGCTAGATTCTTCTCTTTCAACTCAACTTCAAAAGCTTCTACCCTTTGTTTCTCTATAGCTACGGCTCGTTGCAGCTCTTGCCTCGCTTTAGCTAGGCGACCAATTTCCTGACGTCTTTGCAGGAGTCCGCTCTTTTCGCCCCGGGGTAGACTTCCCCCGGTGATGGCCCCCCCGGCCGAGACTGTATCTCCGTCTAAAGTCACTATGCGATAGCTGCCTCGTAGGTCTTTACTTAGGGCCACAGCGGTATCCAAATCCCGAGTTACAATTACCCTACCCAACAGATAATCGACTAGTCGCTGGTAACGGCTTTCATACCCAACTAGATTCGAAGCTAAACCAATTACATTTTCCCGTTCTAATAGAGGCAATAGCCCTTTCGGAAAGGGGGTAATCCGCAGTCCGTCTAGAGGCAAGAAAGTGGCTCTCCCTGCTTGATACTTTTTTAGATAGCTTACCGCTTGACGTGGACCAATATCGTCATCGGTGACGATATTTTGCAGTGCCCCACCTAATGCTATCTCAATAGCCACTCCCAATTCCTTCGGCACCTCAATCAACTCTGCCACCACCCCGCAAATCCCTGGGAAAAGATGGCGACGCTGCAGAACTGCCCTGACCCCGTTGTGATACCCCACATAACCTTTTTCCATGGCAGTAAGCGCTTCCAAACGAGAAGATTCAACTTGGAGTTTCTCCTCAGCTTGCCTGACTACTTCCAGCTGCTTTGACCATCTCGCTTTAACAGCTTGGGCAGTAGTTTCCAGACTTTCTAGACTCGCCTGAGTAGCTACCAACTCTTGACGGCTCAACTTGCAGGTAGCCTCCCTCTCCTCAACGCTTACTTCCAGTGCATCCAGTTGCCGGCTCACTTCCTCCTGGCGACGGGTCAAAACTAGAAGCTGCTCTTGCCAAAGTGCCCCTCGACTTTGGTTTGACTGCAAATTGGCCTGGGAGACTGCAATCTTCTGCCGAATCTCCTCCTTGGCTAGGCCAATGGCCTGCAGTTCATCTAGGAGTCTCTGACGGGCCTCGTACCCCTTGGTCTGTGCTTCTTCAAGCCGTGCTACCTCTTGTAGCTCCTTTTGCCAGACTCTTTTGAGGGATCTGCCTTGCCAAAGGCATTGAGCCAGATCTTGTCGAATGCTCTTACGGCGCAAGCGAGCCTCCTCTCCCTCTTTGTCCAATCGATTTATCTCCGCTAAAACGTATTGGAGCCGATCCTTTGCCCGATCCTGTCGTCTTTGCACTCTTGTCCGTTCCTCTATTTTTTCATCCCGCGCCTTCCGCAGGCCTTCTATGTGGGATTCAAGCTCTACTATTTCCTGTCGTAAGCTGGCTGCCATGGCATCATCCAGTTGCTGGGCATCATGGACTTCAGCTAGGTTAGCCGCTATTTTCGATTGCTTTGCCAAAAGCAGTCTGTCATCTGCCTGTAGTCTAGACCACTCATAGGCGCATAGTGTCCGTCCTTTCTCCTGGTACTCGGCGCTTAGGGTTAGATACGTCTTGGCCTTAGCCGCACTCCTAGCCAAAGGCTCTAGCTGCCTTTCCAGTTCACCCATGATGTCATCAAGTCGAAGAAGTTTGCCTTCGGTATCCGCGAGTTTCTTAGTGGCCTCAGCTTTTCGAGTTCGGTACTTACCAATACCAGCAGCCTCTTCTATAATTAAGCGTCGCTCCCAAGGACGGGCTTGCAAGATAGCATCAATCTGTCCCTGTCCAATCAGGGAATATCCCTCACGGCCTAGCCCCGTATCCCGAAAGAGATCATGGATATCCCTAAGTCGACACGGTGATTTATTGATCAAATATTGACTCTCGCCAGAGCGGTACACCCGACGGGCCACAGTGATCTCGTCAAAATCCAGGCCGAATTTGCCGCGGCAATCCCCTAGAGTAAGGGATACCTCGGCCATCCCCAAGGGGCCCTTGCCATCACTACCGGCGAAAATAACATCCTGCATAGTATCGCCCCGTAACGTTCTAGCACTTTGTTCACCAAGCACCCAGCGCACCCCATCGGCGATGTTACTCTTGCCACTGCCGTTTGGCCCTACTATGGCAGTGATGCCCCGACCAAACTCCAGTTTGGTTTTTTCTCCAAAGGATTTGAATCCATGGATCTCCAGTCGTTTGAGAAACATCGAGCCCCTCCTCCCATGCTTTAGTGAAACCAGAATCAGCAAAAAGCCCGGCGACATAGCCGGACTCCTAACGTATTCGCTAAATTATGTGATCATCCCTTTTTCCCAATATCATTTCTCCATCTATTCAGCTTTCAGACGGGGTGGGATCTGCATGTACAAATCCTCACGGCGACGGATCTTGCTAGGCAATTTGGGGCTAAGCAGTGAGCCATGTTCTGCGAGGATGCGGCGGAGCTTCAGCTTTACCCGGGTGCGGGCATTATCAACCGCCTTGCTATTGACCCCAATACTGGATTCGATTTCGGAGCAAGAATAGCCTCGCAAAACAAGGCTAATTACTGTATACTCCAAAACAGACAGGTGATCCTCCAGCACTGCATCGAGGATCTGCTTTGTCATCTTCTCCTCAATTACACCCAAGGGATCGGCGAAGGTATCGCTTGCCTCCATGAAATCTAGCATTGTCTGGGTTTGTTCACAGTTGACAAATGTATGCAAAGACACTGCCTCATTGAGCGCCCTGTGCTTATTGCCATTGGTTTGCTTAATCACATTATAGATCTTCCTGATGATACAAAGATAGGCAAAGGACGAGAATTTGACCTGCTTCTCTGGCCGATATTCATCTATAGCACTCAAGAGGCCAATGAGCCCCTCCTGGAGCAAGTCCTCAAACTCTAGAGAACTTGCGTAGTGATTGCCCACAATATGCTTGACCATGGGGATATATTTGCGTACAAGTTCTTCCCGAGCTTCCACATCTCCTTGACGAATCCCGTGAATCAACCCCAGATCTCGCTCCTGATTCGCAGCGCCCAATGACCACTCCCCCTTGTCCAAGGATAGACCCCTAACATATATATTGCTTGTCTATGGCGAATAGAACGCCGGAAGTGGCAAAAGCTCCCACTGAGGTGGGAGCGATTGTCTGTCACGATAACAGTAAAAAAAGCTATGAAGGAACCTCTCTGCCCAAAAGTAAATGAAGGGCATCCCGGGCGGCGGCCTGCTCGGCATCTTTTTTGGTTTTGCCGTGACCCTTGCCCAAGATATCTCCTTGCCATTTCACCACCACATGAAACACCTTATCATGATCTGGGCCTTGCTCATCATACACCTCGTAAGTGGGTGTGATGGTGCTGGACTGCTGTACTCTTTCCTGGAGAGCACTCTTTGGATCAATAAAGTCTTTGGTTTTCCACAGATCCTCAACATCATGCTCAAACAGATTCAGTATGAAAGCTTGACAGGCAGCATAATCCACTTCTAAATGTATTGCTCCTATAACAGCCTCTAGCGCATTTGCAAGCAATGAGTCAAGCTTACGTCCACCTGCATGTTCCTCTCCATAGCCAAGCAAAAGGTATTTCCCGAGCCCAAGGCTACGGGCCTTAGCTGCTAGGCTAGGCTCTGAGACCACAGCTGAACGCAGACGGGCCATCTCTCCCTCACTGGCAGTGGGAAAGTGTAGATAGAGATGCTCACTTACAACTAGTTCTAAAACGGCATCTCCCAAAAATTCCAGTCGCTCATTGTCACTGCTAAGATTGCGCTCACGGGCAAAAGATCTATGCATAAGGGCTTGGTGGAGCAGTTCGTATTTGGGAAATACCACACCCAAGCGAACCTGCAAGTGCTCTAAATCCGCCACCCGCCTAGGGTCCGGCGCTCCTCTCACATAGCCCACCTCATGCATCCGTTTTTCTAATAACTAGTACAGCATTATGACCGCCAAAACCAAAGGAATTACTCATAATTACTTGTAAATCCGCCTTACGGCCCACGTTAGGCACATAATCCAGATCGCAGCGGGGATCCGGCTCCTCGTAGTTAATCGTCGGCGGGATTAGACCATGCTCCATAGCTAGAAGGCACGTTATGAGCTCCGCCCCACCGGCAGCCCCCAGCAAATGACCAATCATGGATTTCGTGGAACTAATTGGTAATTTGGCTGCCTTCTCACCAAACACCCGCTTAATCGCAATGGTTTCAAAGTAATCATTATACTCTGTTGATGTCCCATGGGCATTAATATAATCTACTTGGTCCACACTAAGCCCAGCATCCTTCAAAGCCGCCTCCATGGCACGGGCCGCCCCATCGCCCTCCGGTGCTGGTGTTGTAATATGGTACGCATCACCTGTCGCCCCATATCCCACCAGTTCACCGTAGATTCTAGCTCCCCTCCCACGGGCATGCTCTAATTCCTCCAAGATTACGATACCACTGCCCTCACCCATGATAAAGCCATCTCGATTGGCATCAAAAGGGCGACAAGCTTTCTCCGGTTCATCATTGCGGGTGGAAAGGGTCTTAGCCGAGCAAAATCCCGCCATAGCTAACTTGACTAGGGGCGCTTCTGCGCCTCCACTGATCATCACATCGGCATCTCCCCTTTGGATCACCCGAAAGGCATCACCGATGGAATGGCTACCTGAACAACAAGCCGTAACAGTGCAGGCATTGTGGCCTTTGGCACCAAACTGAATGGACACTTGGCCCGCGGCCATATCGGCTATCATCATGGGTACAAAAAAGGGACTGACCCGATTAGCACCCCTGGTGATCAGCATTCGGCATTGATCCTCTAGGGTCTCCAAACCCCCTATGCCGGAGCCAATCAACACTCCTGCTCGATCCCCCAATGGGACCTTCTTGTCTAAACCCGCGTCAGCTAAAGCTAAGGAGGCAGCAGCCACAGCAAACTGGGTAAAGCGGTCCATGCGGCGGGCGTCTTTCCTATCCATGAACTGTAAAGGATCGAAATCTGGTACCTCTCCGGCTATCTGGCTAGCAAGGTCGCTAGCATCAAATCGCGTGATACGCCTTACACCGGAACGGCCATTAGCTATGCCTTCCCAAAGGGCATCTTTACCTATACCAAAGGGAGTCACCGCTCCGATTCCGGTTACCACTACTCGCCTCATTTACGTCTCACCTCATATTGGGCTACCCCCGCAGGGGGGATGAGTCCCGCTCACGCGGGACTCAGAATAAACAGCCTACTCGGTCTTCGACTTAATGTATTTCTCCGCATCCCCTACAGTGCCGATCTTCTCAGCATCCTCGTCAGGGATCTCCAACTCAAACTCTTCCTCAAAAGCCATCACCAACTCCACTATGTCCAGTGAGTCAGCGCCAAGATCATCCACAAAGGAAGCCTCATTGGTAACTTCCTCTAAATCTACTCCTAACTGCTCTACAACGATCTCTTTGATGCGCTCTAGTACATCCATCCTGCCCAGTCACCTCCTTAACTCCTACAAGGTTACTATAGAAACTGGCACCAGGACTGACTGCCACCATTGACAGGCAAGAAAACTAATAGAATCAGTCCATAACCAATCCACCATCAACGTTTACAGTTTGGCCGGTTATATAGCGGGCATCCGGGCTAGCCAAAAATGCCACTGCCGATGCCACATCCTTAGGTAATCCCATGTCCCCCAAGGGGACTTGGTCCATCAACACCTTCTTCTGCTCTTCCGTTAAGACATCAGTCATATCGGAGATAATAAATCCTGGAGCTATACAGTTGACGGTAACACCTCGACTAGCCACTTCCCGGGCCAGACTCTTGCTAAACCCAATCAGCCCAGCCTTAGATGCGGCGTAGTTTGCCTGCCCAGGATTGCCCATCAACCCTACAACAGAAGCAATGTTGATAATCCGACCCTCCCGTTGCTTGAGCATAGGCCGCAAAACTGCCTGACTAAATAGAAAGGCCCCTTTAAGATTAACATCCAATACTGCATCCCAGTCGGATTCCTTCATGCGCAAAAGCAGACCGTCTCTGGTTATCCCCGCGTTATTAACCAGAATATCAATCCTGCCCCACTTGGCCATGATCTGCTCGACGGCATCTTTCACCTGGGATTCCCGTGTGATATCAACCTGAAGGGCCAATGCAGTTCTGCCTAGCTCCTCTATACGGGCTACTGTTTCTATACCGGACTGCACATCACAGATTGCCACGTGCGCGCCAGCCTCAGCTAAGTGCAGGGCAATGGCTTGGCCGATGCCCCGGGCACCACCGGTAACTATAGCCACCTTGTTTGCTAGTCTCATATTACTATATCCCCTTTCGTCATTTCAAGTACTTTTTCCAGACCCTGCATTCCCTGGAAATTGACCACTTTGCTTTTCCTGGAAATACGTTTAACAAGGCCGGTCAGCACCTTACCGGGGCCAATCTCAACAAAAGTCTCTACACCATCACTAATCAAGCGATCAATAGTCTCCTCCCAGCGCACAGGCCTATGTAATTGATCGGTTAGAAGTCCGGGGATATCACCAGCATCTGTAACATAGTTGGCAGTCACATTGGCAACCATAGGGATTTGCGGTTCCTTCCAGTCGACCATCTCAAGGAAGCTTGTAAAACGTTCTGCCGCAGGATACATGAGTGAGGAGTGAAACGGACCACTAACGGCTAGTTCAATCACCCGCCGTGCTCCCCGCTCTTGGCCTATGGCCATGGCCCGGTGAACAGCCGAGGTCGCGCCGGAAATCACTATCTGATCAGGGCTGTTAATGTTAGCCAACTCTAGCACGTCACCCTCGGCCGCCTCTTGACAAATCTTCTCTATCTCTTCAGTTTCCATGCCCAAGAGCACGGCCATGGAGCCCTCACCTTTAGGAACGGCCTCTTCCATCAGCTTGCCCCTTTGCCCAACTAGCTGCACTCCTTCGGCAAATGAAAGGCTGCCAGCAGCTACTAGCGCGGAATATTCACCAAGGCTATGCCCGGCAACCGCGTCGGGCCTCAGTCCGTGGGAGGCAAGCACATGGGCTAGCATAGTACTCACCGTTAACAAAGCAGGCTGCGTAAACTGGGTCTCTCTAAGCTGCGCCTCAGGGCCCTCAAAGCAAAGAGCGGCGAGGTCGTAGCCTAGAATCGAGCTTGCCATATCTAGATACCATTTGGTCTCGGGCATTGCCTCGGCAACATCCCGCCCCATTCCTAAGGCTTGACTTCCTTGCCCGGGAAAAACCCATGCCACCTTACCCATGATCATCTACCCCATCTTAGGATTGCCGATGCCCACGTAAGACCGGCTCCAAATCCTACCAAAGCGACTATATCGCCGTCATCAATACGCCCTTCACGAAAAGCTTCATACAAAGCCATCGGAACCGATGCAGCGGAGGTATTACCGTAGGCATGAACATTGACAAACACCTTGTCTCTAGAAATACCTAAGCGCTTACAGGCTGCATCAATAATGCGGATATTGGCTTGATGGGGAACGAATACATCCATGTCTTCAGGTGCAAGATCGCACTTCTTCAAGGCCCTTTGGACAGTCTCACCCATTACCCGTACAGCAAATTTGTACACTTCGTTACCTTGCATATGGATATAATGCTCTTTGCCCTCCACCGTCTCCAAACTGGCGGGTTTGCGGGATCCGCCTGCGGGCAATGTCAGAAAATGCCCCTCGGCGCCTACTGCTCCCAAATCTGTGGCCAGAAGCCCCCGGCCATGCTCTACAGGACCAACAACGGCTGCCCCGGCCCCATCACCAAAAAGGACACATGTGCTTCGGTCAGTCCAATCAGTGATGCGGCTGAGCACATCCGCCCCAATCACCAAAACCCGGTGATATGCCCCACTCTCAACAGTGCGAGCGGCAATATCTAGGGCATACACAAACCCTGAACAACCGGCGGACAAATCAAAAACCGCTGCATTCGTCGCACCCAAACGCATCTGCACTATGCATGCCGTGGCAGGGAAATTCATGTCCGGCGTCACCGTAGCCACAATAACTAAATCCAAGTCCTCTGCCGCCACACCGGCCTCCCGAAGGGCAAGCTTACCTGCCCGAGTGGCCAGATCACTGGTGGCTTCATCTTCAGCCGCGATCCGTCTTTCTTTTATACCTGTCCGAGTAGTAATCCATTCATCGGTGGTATCTACCATTCTCTCCAAATCAGCATTAGTCAGTATTCTCTCGGGCACAGCCATACCTAATCCCCAAATCCCGGCTGCCCGCACTTGTCTTGTCACAATCCTTCACCGCCTAGTTTCATTGCAGTATCTGCAATACTGTCCCTAAGGCCAGCCCGCACAGCATCTTCTGCAACGTTCAGTGCATTGCATATAGCCAAGGTATCTGAGCTTCCATGGCAGATGATAGCTACCCCGTCAACACCCAAAAGGGGAGCACCGCCATATTCTGTATAGTCCAAAGTCCGCTTCAGCTGTTGAAATACCTTCTTGGCCGGCAAGCCTCCAGGGTTGGTGGCTTGGTCAGAAACAAGCTCTTTCCACAAGAAACCTAACATTAAGCCTGCTAGCCCTTCAGCTACCTTAAGCACTACGTTGCCCACAAATCCATCACAAATTATCACATTGGTCCGGCCGCTAAATACCTCCCTTCCTTCAACATTACCGATAAAATTCAACTCGCTGTTTTCCAGCAGTTGATATGTCCTAGTCGTTAGTTCATTGCCCTTGGATATCTCAGTACCGATATTAAGTAGGCCAATGGTAGGTTCACTAATGCCTCTCACCTTCTGCATATACGCATGACCCATGCCAGCAAATTGCAGCAGGTGTTGAGGACGACAATCCACATTAGCCCCCACATCTAAGAGAATCGCCTCCCCTGTTATCACAGGCACTGGACTGACAATGGCTGGTCTGTCTATGCCAGGAATCCGCCCCATATGTAAAAACGCGGCGGCCATGACTGCTCCGGTGTTACCGGCGCTCACAAAAGCGTCGGCCTCCCCCTGCTTAACTAACTTGGCTGCCACAACCAAAGAAGCGTTTGGTTTCCGGCGAACCGCCTGTACGGGATGATCATCCATACTAATAATCTGCGAAGCAGGCACGACTTTCAGATTAGCGGTATCATGTTGTAGGACCAGAGGTTCTATATGATCAGGATCCCCGACAAGCAACACAGTGGCACCACTGGCTTTAGCAAAAGCAGCAGCACCGCCCACCGTAACCTCGGGACCAAAATCACCACCCATTGCATCTAGTGCGATTCTCATAGTATGCCTCCCGTTAGTATCTGCACTAACCTAGCTACTTAGAACTATCCCTAGTTCTATGTTCCGCCACTTCTACAGCAGCAACTTCAAAGCTACCAAAAAACACCTCTTTGCCGCCTACCTTGCTAATCACATCCACTGTAGTGCGATTACCCTGAAGGGCCTGGACCTTGGCTTGGCTAAAAATGGTTTCTCCTACATAAACAGGGCGACGAAAATGGACGTTAGCCGTTACTGTAAGTACAATAGGGTGATCCACTAAGGCTACGGCCAGAGAGTTAGCTTGTGCAAAAATATGATGCCCACGAATAACCCTTGTCTTGCTAAAGCCCATATCCTCAGTGGTCTCCAAAAGTGAGCTCCCTTGTTTGCCAAGCTGTACATCAAGTAGCTGTCCAACCAATTCCACATCACTCATGGCCTTTAGCTTATCATAGGCTGTTTCTGCTAGAGTTTTGGTTCTCTCTCGCATTTCTGGAATGGAAAGTTCCAAGCGATCAAGGCGGATGGTCTGAACACTGACGCCAAACCTTTTGGCCAGTTCATCATCGGTAAGAAAGGGCTCTTTGTTAATTAACTCTGTCAATTTCTCTTGGCGCCTGTGCTTGCCCCGAGTCCTGCTCATAAAAAAATGCTTCCTTTCGTCCTAGAGCCTCCATGATATAAGATACTACATGTGCAAAGTCAAATGGCCACAACTGGAAAGCCCCCATGAACATCATCTTAAACTGATGGTTCATCCTAGGACCAGGTCACAATCACGTCTATAGTCTACCCCATTTGGCTTCAAATGGCAAGTGTTACGAAAAAAGGGCTGAGCAGACCATTGGTCCCCCAGCCTCTTTTGGATGTATGAATCTCGAATAATCTCGCTCGTTCGCTCTTAATCCACCGCCAATACGCGGCGCCCCTTATAATAGCCGCAGTTACGGCATACCCGATGGGGTAACCGCGGTTCGTGGCACTGGGGACACTCCACAGTACCAGGGATCTCAATATTCCAACTGGCTCGGCGTTTACGGGTACGGGCCTTTGAATGCCTACGCTTAGGAACTGCCATAGATTCTGTCACCTCCTGGAGGCTGCTGCCACCTGTTTACCATCAATCCCCGGAATCTAGCAGTTTGCGCAGTATGTCCATATGGGGGTTGATATCATCAATCTCACAACTACACTCTCCCTTGTTCAGATCCTGACCACACTGGGGGCACAGCCCACGGCAGTCTTCCTTACAGAGAGGTTTAATCGGAACGGATACCAGTAGATTGTCCAGCACCACTTCATCCAGGTCAATAACTAGGCCCCTAAACTCTTGTATATCTTCATCGGCCCAGTCATCTTTGGCACCTGTGTCATCTCCATATTCATCTTGACCATCACGATGGTGGGCCCTACGGAACTCCTCCATGATCTCCGCCTGTATCCGTAGCTGCTTGGGTTCCAAACAACGGGCACATGCTATTTTCATTTCCGTCTCAATTGTGCCCCGGAGCAAAAAACATTCGCCCGTCCAACCTATCTTACCTTTCAATACTACGGGACTGACAAACCCTAAGGGCTGGCCGTCCATCTTGAGGTCAGACCAATCCTCTTCCAGGCGGAAAGAGAACTCCCCACCCTTTTGATCTTTAATCGGGCCAATGTTAACTTGCACTGGCTACTCACCTCTAAAATTATAATGACCTCTAATCCCTGTGTCAAGCAATGGAAAACTCATCTTCCGTCATATCTTGCCGCCTGCAATACAGCGGCTTGGTGGTCTTTGTCTGATCGATCATCGGAATGCAGACGACTACCGAGAAAATGTACACAAAAATGTCCAGGAAAACCGTTATCAATAGTACTCTTCCCATGGGGGAAGCCATTCATAGATGCCGCAATCCGGGAAGTACCGATTTCAATCACAATCGGTCTTCTATCCCAAGACCATTTCCCCCCTAAGGCCCGTTTCATAGTGCGGGTGTCTGCCACAGTCAAGGGCTCCACATCGGCATGGTTAGTGCCAAAGAGACGCCTAATTTGAAAGCGCAGCCCAGTTTTCACGTCAATCACTGTAGCACTGGCCGCTTTAGGGAAGATGCGCTGAACGTCATCCCAATGCATCATGCGCACACCGATATTGGTGGATGCGACCTTACCCGAAATTCTAGTTCTGGGTACAACTAGTGTAGCTCCAACAGCTAGACGATTGGGGTTACGAATCCCATTGGCATCCACTAAGGCAGATACCGTCGTATCTAGCTCCCTAGCAATAGCCCACAGAGTCTCCCCTGGCTGCACAACATGGACTACTTCCTTTTGGGCAATTAGGGCTTCAATTGCCCCCCAAGTTGCGTGGCCGACCACACCATCAGGACTTAGCCCTGCCTCTTTCTGCAGCTGCAAGACTCCAGCCCGGGTAGCGGGGCCAAAACGCCCATCTATAGCACCATCAAAATATCCTGCCTGATTTAGGCAATCCTGTAGGTACTCCACATCGGCCCCGACCATGTTCATCTTCAATCCGGGGCGAATGGAAACTTCTTGGCCCATGAGCACACTCTGGCCACCAATCAAAAACAGAAACATAATGGCAAGACAAATCACACGTGATAGCCGATATTTCATAAATCGCGAGCCGGCTATCTGTCCATCCGTGGTAACCATTCTCCCAAGACACCTCCTTAGAAGGAAACCAATTCCTACGACATATTCCATGGAGCCTGTTCATATAGATGTAGTGGTATACAAGCTAAGGTTCATCGCCATCACAATCAAGGTCTGACCGGAGGGATATACCTTGTCAAACACTCCTACCCGATCTAGGTGGTACATTAGACTTTCGGCGGCCACGGCAGTACTCTTGACCATCACCATCGTCCGCTATCCTCAAGTTGCCTTCAATGCCTCTTTAGAAGGCCTCAAAATCTGGTTTGATATCGTTCTGCCTGCTCTGTTACCATTTTTTGCTATGTCTGAAATCCTCATGGGCCTCGGTGTTGTCCATTTCATCGGTGTGCTTTTAGAGCCCTTAATGCGCCCCCTTTTTCGTATCCCCGGTACCGGAGCCTTTGCTGTAGCCATGGGGCTCGCCTCGGGCTACCCCATCGGCGCCAAGATCACCGGCCAATTACGTCGTGAAGGACTTTGTACCGGCCCCGAGGGTGAACGGTTAATCGCCCTAGCCAACACCGCTGATCCCCTATTTATGGTGGGTGCTGTGGCCGTGGGGATGTTCGGACTAGAAGAGATTGGTTGGACGATAGCCGCAGCCCATTACCTATCGGTTTTCATAGTAGGGTTTCTAATGCGGTTCTACCCAGGTAATCCATCCCCCATTACCGCACCGCAGCCAAGCCATTCTAAGCATAAAAAAAGCATGCTCTCTAGAGCACTAGATGAGCTAGAATTAGCCCGCTTGCGGGATGGGCGCCCCTTTGGTCAGCTATTCGGCGATGCCATCAAGGATTCCTTCACATCTATGCTATTTGTCGGGGGGTGCATCATGGTGTTTTCAGTCTTAGGTCGCATATTCGATGTAGCGGGTATTACTACCCTTTTCCAAAGGACTCTCCAAGCTATATTAAGCCCCTTTTCCATAGACAAGAACATTATCCCCGCGTTACTCAGGGGCTTTACCGAGATAACAATTGGCTGTGAAGCGGCAAGTCAAGCCGCAAGCCCTCTATTTTGGCGGACCGTTGCCGCGAGCTTTGTCATCGGCTGGAGTGGGCTTTCTGTCCACGCCCAAGTGGCAACCATGATCTATGGAACGGACATTCGTCTTGGTCCATACATCTTGGCTAGGGCAGCCCATGGTACCCTAGCTGCAGTGCTCACATCTATACTTTGGCGACCGATTTCAAGCGCCATGGCTTCTCAAGTACTTCAGCCTGCGGCAGGTCTACAGCGGCTCGCTTTTTGGTCAAGGCTTGCACTATCCATGCAATGGGCGACCCTAGTTACAGGTGCCCTCGTGATATTGGGCCTTGCCATTACCTTACTGCACAGCATCAAGATTGTCCGGGTACGGGCCCGCTAGAGCGAAGCAAGGTTAGACTACTCCTTGCCTATACTATTCATTTTCCAGGTAGGTACGGCTAGGCTCTTAGGCCGAATTTGCCCGCAATCATCTCCGTAGCTTGTCTCCGTGGGTTTTACGGAACTTGGCGATTTTCGGAGCAATCACCGCCCGGCAATAGGGCTGATTGGGATTAAGATTGTAGTAATCCTCGTGGTATGCTTCTGCCGGGTAGAAGTTCGTCAAAGGAACTATCTCGGTAACTATGGGTAGATCGAATATCTTTTGTTGCTCTAGATCCATGATCATAGATTCAGCTATTTGCTGTTGCCTAGCCGAATCATAAAAGATCGCCGAACGATATTGTGTGCCTACATCCCCGCCTTGCCGGTTTGGAGTGGTTGGATCATGAATACCAAAGAAGACCTCCAACAGATTCTCAAAGGAAATCTTATGTGGATCATAAGTGATCTGGACTACTTCTGCATGACCCGTCGTCCCTTTACATACCTCTTCATATGTAGGGTGGGGTAGATTACCCCCGGCATACCCCGATGTTACGTGACTTACTCCCTCAAGGTCCTGGAAAACTGCCTCTAGACACCAAAAACAGCCACCTGCCAAAGTAGCAACCTCTTCCCTGTGGTCAGAGGACATGCCCATCCCTCCTTGAAGCGCAACATACTAGTCCATGTGATTTAGGCTCTCTAACCCACTTTCCACTATGGCAAGATTCTCCCCAAGGGATTTCTGGAGAATCTCCAGTAGTTTTTCTGCATAGGTCTTAGCACCGGATCTAAGCTCATAGGCCTGATTACGGGCCTCCTCCACAATGCGTTCTGCCTCCGCTTGGGCCAACTGAGTAAGCTCACTTTCCCGCAAAAGGCGGGCAGCCTGTTCCTCAGCTTGGGCAATAATCCGCTCTGCCCGCCGTTGGCCATCCTCCAATATCCGATCTCTTTCCTGGGAAAGTGCATCGGCCCGTCGCATCTCTTCTGGCAAGGACGTACGGATTTTTGCAACAATATCCAATATCTCGTCTTCATCCACTAAGCTGCGCCCGGAAAGGGGGATTTTCGGTGCTGACTCCACCGCCTCCTGCAAGCGATCCAGCAAGATTACTATGTTCCTACGACTCAAACTAACCGCCCCCTACTCAAGTGCCTGTGCCTAATCTAGCCGATCTATAGCTCGCTTCCTGCCATCGCGGAGTACCTCTTAGCTAAGGCCTCAGCCACTGGGCCTGGTACCCAGGCACTCACATCACCGCCCAGACTAGCCACTTCTTTGACAGCACTAGAGCTCAAAAACGAATATTCATTGCTGGTCATCATGAAAACTGTCTCTATATCCTTATCCAAGTAGTGGTTCATAGAGGCCATTTTGAGCTCGAACTCAAAATCAGTGACTGCCCGTAGTCCTCTTACCATAGCCACAGCCCCCCGGGCTTTGGCATACTCTACAACCAATCCAGAGAATTTCTCACAGTATACGGTATCTAGTTCGGCTGTAGCCCTAGATAACATCTCAACTCTCTCATCAGCCGTAAATAACGCCCGTTTGGCCGGATTCGTCAATACTGCCACATAAACCCGATCAAACAGATCACAGGCACGGCTGATAATATCTAGATGCCCGTAAGTGACAGGATCAAAGCTCCCGGGGCACACCGCAATTTTCATGACCCAACAATCCTTTCTTCCCTACAAATTCCCTTATTCCTGTTTACTGTTCCCCAAAAACCTACACTTGGTGCCGAAAAAAGCTAAGCACTGTATCACCATACACCTGCTGACGTATCCTAACGAAAGGTCCTACATGCTCCGGAGATACCTCCAGCCTGCTGTGTTCCGCCACTATAATTGTCTGGGATGTTACCAGAGGTGCCTTTAGAGCGACTAGGGTTGGGACTACCATGTCTTGATCATAGGGCGGATCTAGAAAAATGCAACTGAATTCCCTCTCTCTAGCGATCAAAGCCCCAATCCCCCGGAACACATCCGTGGCATATACCTCAGCTTTATGCTCTAAGCCTACGTGAACCAAATTGGATTTAATCACCTGAACTGCAGTCTTGTTCTTTTCGACAAAAACAGCCTTTGGTGCACCACGGCTCAATGCTTCTATGCCAATACTCCCCGAACCGGCATATAGATCGAGGAAATCGCCCTCCACCATCACGGTGCCCAAAATAGAAAACAAAGACTCCTTTACTCTATCTTGAGTAGGACGAGTCTTTTGACCTTTTAAGGATTGCAGTCTCCTACCCCGTGCGGTTCCGGTAATCACCCGCATACATGGCACCGCCCATCCAGTTTTTCCCAACAACCTTTTCATATGGGACAAGCATAGTCTGACCCCAAAAGACACACATTAGTATCGGAGTACGGTTTAACCCTCCCCCAAATGCATAGGAAGTGCAGTTGGCTTCGTTCGCCAAGTTGCTCTTCCTCCGGTTTCTCCTCTCCCCCGATGGCGGTCTAGTATAGGCCGCCATCGTGCTTACGACTCACTACGCCCCGACGCCCAAGTTCCCTAACTAAGGGTTTGTGTCGGGTCTGGCTAAGAAATAGATCATCGCCTAGAATCTGATTAGCCACATGCCGGGCTTTGTCCATGATTCCACCATCGTGCCTCAAGTCAGCCATCCGTAGATTAGGTAGACCCGTCTGCTTGACTCCTAATATCTCGCCGGGACCCCGCAACCGGAGATCTGCCTCTGCAAGCACAAACCCATCTTGCGTCTCCCGCATAAACTCTAGCCGTTCCCTTGCCTCGGGGGTAGTAGGCTCACCCATAAGCAAACAAAAGGACTGGGCTGTGCCCCGGCCTACCCTGCCCCGTAGCTGATGAAGCTGTGCAAGCCCAAACCGCTCGGCGTGCTCTATGACCATGACGGTAGCATTGGGCACATCTATCCCTACCTCAATCACAGAGGTGGTAACTAGGATTTGCCAGTGGCCTTGGGAAAACTCCTCAATTACACTAGTTTTCTCCTGGGAACTCATCTGACCATGCAAAAGACCTATTCGTACATCGGCGAAAACGGGTAACTTGCGCAAGCGATACGCTTCTGTCTTAGCTGCCGCTAGCTTAGTAGTCTCTTCACCTTCTACAAGGGGATAGACTATGTAAGCTTGGTGACCCCTTTTCACTTGATCTCGCAAAAAACCGTATACCTTGTCCCTATCTTGAGGAGAAATCCACCGGGTATCCACGGGCAGCCTTCCAAGGGGCAACTCCTTAATTAGCGACATATCGAGATCGCCATAAAGACTAAGTGCTAGTGTCCTTGGAATAGGTGTTGCCGTCATCACCAGAAGATCGCCACTGCCCTTTTTGGCCAGGGCTTGTCTTTGCAGCACGCCTAGGCGGTGTTCTTCATCCACCACAACTAAGCCCAAGTTAGCAAATCTTACATCAGGCTCTAGTAACGCTTGAGTACCCACTACTACTTGTACGGTGCCATCCTGAAGGCGACGGCATACATCAGCCTTTTCATGGTTACTAAGACCACCGGTAAGCAATCTCACTTCGATACCTTGTGATGCAAACAGACTCGTAATCTGTGCAAAATGCTGCTGAGCCAGGATCTCGGTGGGCGCCATAACAACCCCTTGATATCCGGCTTCCACCGTTTTGGCAAGACCATAGATGGCTACAATTGTCTTGCCAGAACCCACATCACCCTGCAGAAGGCGCCCCATGGGTCTAGTAGACTCCATATCTGCCGCTACTTCCGCCATAGCCTGCCTTTGCCCATCAGTAAGACTAAAGGGAAGGCTCTCCATAAGTTGGCTAACTAAAGGGCCATCAGGACCATGACTCTTACCTATACGGTGTTGTTGCCTATAGCGAGCAGACAAAATCGCAATCTGATAGCAAAGCAACTCATCAAATACCAATCTTGCTCTGGATGCCATGGCATGTGCGTAGCTCTTTGGCCGATGAAGCCCTTTAAAGGCCTCTCTTCTCCCTAATAGTCCCAACTGCTCTATATGGGAAATCCCCAGGTATTCCTCTATACTATCCCAGCACACCTTGATAGCAGTCTGTATCCATGAGCGCATCAGCCTTTGGCTTACACCCTCTGTTAACGGATAAACTGGGATTAACTGAGCATCTCGGGGCACTGTCTGACTAGCTATCTCGGGGTTATGCATGACAAGAGTGCCCTGGTCCCGGCGAACACTGCCATAGACCGTGATGTTCTGGCCCCTTTTTACCTGATTACCCTTAGCTCCATACCTACCCCTGCGAAACCAAACCAACTCTATACTGCCGGTGGAATCCTGCAAAGCAGCTTTACTCACCACCAAGCCTCGGCTACCCCTAAAACGCTGTTGTCGTATGTCCTCCACTGTACCCCGAACACATACTGATTCGCCATCGGTGACTTCGGCGATGGGTCTAGGACACCAATCCTCATAATCCCGAGGGGCATGGGTCAAAAGGTCCCCTAGAGTCTCGATTTCTAGTCGGGATAGTGCCATGGCGCGGGCTTTTCCCACCCCGGGCAGCCTTTGGACAGGCGCATCTAGCACCCCCATCACTCCTAAGCTAATGCCGGTCGCCAGATTAGTCCCAAAGTCCCCGGCCCCGAATGGGCACCCATGGTAGGACCTATATCACCAAAATACACCTTGTCACATTTGACTAGCTCCTGAACTTCATCAAGGAGCTCCTGGCCTTGCTCTTGGGCACCGGCATGGACCACTGCCACATCCACTACATCATCCCCGACTCTTTCCTGGAATATCTCCAAAGTGCGTCGGCGTGCCCTGCGACCGCCCCGCACTTTTTCCACGACATCCACTGTCCCATCGGTAAAAGTAAGGACCGGCTTAATCTGAAGCAGACTTCCTAGTAAAGAAGCGGCCCGACCAATCCTGCCATTCTTTTCCATATATTCCAGAGTATCAACTAGAAATAGCAAACCTAAGTTCTCCTTGGCAACCATAGCAGCCTGATATGCCTCTTCTAGGGAACTATTGCGCCTAGCTGCCGCGATAACCTGCAAACCAAGACCCATGGAAACTGATAGAGAATCCACGACCTTTACGTGCTCCTTCCCCACCATTTCCGCAGCCAATGAAGCGGCTTGGTATGTGCCACTCAATTTGCTTGAGATATGAATTGATAGCACTTTACGCCCCTGCTCTATAGCTGCACGATATACATCGGCGAATTGACCAGGCGCAGGCTGTGATGTCCTGGGCATCGTCGACCCACTTCTCAGCTTCTCATAAAACTCCACAGCCGCAAGATCAACCCCATCGGTATACTGCTCATCACCGAAATTGACCGCCAAAGGAACTACCCGGATACCATATTCCTCGGCTACCTCCCGGGGAAGATCCGAGGTAGAATCGGTGACTATCTGAATATTATCCATGCCACTCCTCCTCGATTACCACGAAATCCATGCCATCAATGGGAAAATCGTTGCCAGTAAGCCCCTAGTTGGCAATACTATTCCACTGCCACCAGATAATAGTAAAGGGGTTGACCGCCCTCATATAGTTCCCACTCCGGCTCTGGGAATTCCGCCCGTAGCTGCTGCATCAAGTCTCGAGCAGCCGCCTTAATCACATCTTTGCCATAAAACAGGCTGACAAGCTCTGCTCTGCGCTTAGCCAAGAGGCTTCTAACTAGCTCCTTGGTAGTATGGATTAGTTCATTGCCAGCAACTACAACTTTGCCTTGCTCTAGGCCAATAAAATCTTGTTCGTTAATCTGCACTCCATCCGTTGTGGTGTTCCGGACAGAATAAGTGACAGCGCCACTAACAAGGCCTTCGCTGGCCTCTTGCATACGTTTAGTCAATTGAGGCAACTCTAGATTCTCATCGTAGACCGTGGCGGCAGCAATACCCTTAGGCAAATCGTGGGTGGGAATCACAACCACCTCTTTAGCTGCCATCTTCGCAGCTTGCTCCGCCGCAAATAGAACGTTTTTGTTGTTGGGCAAAATAATCACGCTCTGGGCTGGAACCTGCTCTATCGCTGCCACCAGCTCCTCGGTGCTGGGGTTCATGGTTTGCCCACCATTAAGCACCACATCCACACCTAGGCCCTGGAAAATCGCCTTAAAACCATCCCCTAAACTCACAGCCACCATGCCCATCTTCCGCTTAGCCTGCTTTACAGCGCGATTACCTGCTACAATCGGGTTAGGTAATTCATGGGCTAACCCGTTACTCTTAGCACCTTCTACAGGTAGACGTGCTTGATGGTTTTGCTCTGCCATATTATCTATATCAATGGCAGACATTTCACCATAGGCACCGCAGATCTCTAGAACCTGTCCCGGGTGGTTAGTATGCACATGGATCTTGGTGGCATTGGTATCTCCCACAACTAGCAAGGAGTCACCAAGGGGCTCCAGTTCTCGCCTGAGTCTATCCAAAGCCACTTCACCCATGACAATTAGCTCAGTACAGTAGCGAAATGCAATCTCCTCTAAGGGTCCCATTTCCGAAATAGGAGCCTGTGCTACCCCCCCTTGGACTGCACTACCAGCTGCCATTTCGACTAACACAGGTGTCTCTGATTGGATGAGTGCCGAGTACATGCCGGAATAGATGGTCACAATCCCCTGACCACCGGCATCTACCACCCCGGCCGCGGCCAAAGCCGGTAGCATCTTCTCCGTCTCGGTCAGAGCCTTCTCCGCCGCCTGCAAAACTGCTGCGAACCAAAGCACCACATCGGATTCCCGCTTGGCAACTGACTTGCCTGCCTCGGCAGCCATGCGGGACACGGTAAGCATTGTTCCTTCCACTGGCCGCATGACAGCCTTATAAGCCATAGCAGATGCCTCTTGCAAACCTCTACTTAAGTCATGAACCGTAGCCGTGTGCTTTCCCTGCATGACTTGGGAAAATCCCCGAAAGAGCTGGGAAAGGATGACTCCGGAATTTCCCCTCGCGCCCATTAGCGATCCCTTGGCCGCTGCCGCGGCCAACTCCCCCACGGATTCGGAAATGCACCTACCCACCTCTTGAGCGGCAGCCATGAGGGTAAGCGCCATATTGGTGCCGGTATCACCATCGGGTACGGGATAAACATTCAAGAAATCAATCTCTTTTTTGTCCTGATCTAGTTGGTTGGCAGCAGCGTATATCATGCTCCGAAACATGCTGCCTGTTAAAAGATGTCGCTCCAATCCCAACCTCGCTCCTTCTACTATATATAGCCTGGGGAAACAGGCTTACTTTTCGTCCTGCGATTTGGTTACCCTAACGCCTTCCACTCGCACATCTACCTGCTGCACGGTGATACCGCAGGCAGTCTCAACAGCATATTTCACTCTTTGCATAACGTTGTGGGCTACCTCCGATATTTTGGTGCCGTATTCCACCACAATATGCAGGCGGATAATCAACTGATCCCCATGGGCCTCTACTTCAACACCCCGCTCATAATGTTCCTGCCGCAATAGATCGATTAAGCCATCTTGTACATTGCGAGCAGCCATGCCAACTAGGCCATAGCACTCGGAAGCGGCCGTTCCTGCGATAATCGCTACTACCGCGTCGGAGATCTCTACCTTGCCAAGTGCGGTCGTAAAATTGCCTGCCAAACGTCTCCCTCCAATTTATCTAGTTACCTTAGTATAGCAATTTGATCAAATCCACATATGAATGCTACGGTAGACTATTCTTCGGGGATCCTAACATTCCCTTTTCCACTGTAGCCATCTAGCTACCCTTACCTTTGTAAGAGCCTAGACCAAATGCAATCTAGCCTATAGGCATTCCCAATACAATATAGGTCTAGGAAAGCATATCCTGTCCCATATTATCATATAGAACATGTCATGCAAAGACCCTTGCTTCAAGTCGTGTCAAGCACAACACTTACGCAAGGGCCTTCATCACCTCAATATTCATCATCTCAGTAGATACTATTCCCATTCCCCGATAATTATGCGGCCCTCTACCTTCCTACCATCTGAGTGCTCTGCCTAGACGAGCAGCCGTTCTAAGGTATGTCTATATTAGTATCTAGGCGACCTTAGCTGGCCTATAGCGAAGCAATCGCATGGCATTTAAGATAACCAACAGCACGCTTGCTTGATGGACTAACATGCCCGAGGCTAACACCACGGCTTGCCCAAAAAC
>JAAZMF010000072.1 GCA_012798955.1 Bacillota bacterium
GAAGAGGTGATACATCTGAAACCCATATATCTAGTCAGCGCCTGCCTAGTGGGGGCAAATACTCGCTATGATGGCACTAGCCGCCAGGATCCCATCATCACCGAGCTCATCCGGGAAGGCCGGGCAATCCCTATTTGCCCTGAGCAACTAGGTGGCCTTACAACACCCCGGCGTCCCTCGGAAATCCTAGGTGGGAATGGATGTGATGTATTGGCAGGCACTGCCCGAGTACTGAACGATTTGCACGAAGATGTCACCGATGCCTTTATCCGGGGCGCCAAGGAGACTCTCAAGTTAGCCAAGACATGGCAGGTAGCAGGCGCTATCTTAAAAGCCCGCAGTCCATCTTGCGGAATTGGTCAGATCTATGATGGCACTTTCCAAGGAAGACTAAGGCCTGGGCCAGGAGTTACCGCCGCACTGCTACAGGAAGCAGGATTCACGCTTTTTGACGAGAATACTTGGGAGGACTAATCGAGCTAAATCTATACAATCAAAAGGGAGCCAAAGCCAATGATCACCATTGAAGATATCCGCAACAATCCTAACTTCCGACTCATGATCAAAAAGGCCCATGACTATCTGACTGAGCGAGGTTATACGGAACATGGCTTCCGACATGTGACCTTTGTCTCCCGGACTACTGCCCGCATCTTGGAGGAATTAGGGTATGACAAACGGACAGTAGAACTAGGTGCCATCGCCGGTTACCTCCACGACATTGGCAACATGTTTAACCGTAAACACCACGGCGTATCTGGGGCCGGCGTCGTTTATACTGAGCTTCGCCAAATGGGGATGCCCCTCGATGAAATCTGTGATATCACAATGGCCATTGCCAACCACGAAGAAGAGATCGGACAGGCAGTTAGCCCCATTACCGCGGCACTGATTATCGCTGATAAGAGTGATGCCCATCGCACCCGGGTTCACCGCAAAAACTCCAGTGATATCCATGATCGGGTGAACCTTGCAATTCTAGATTCCCATGTAGAGATTAGCAAAGAGGCCCGCTCCATCGCACTGGTAATCGATTTTGATCAAAGCAGCTGTGAGATCATGGATTACTTCGCCATCTATCTCAAGCGGATGCAGATGTGTAAATCCGCGGCAGCCCTTTTAGGCTGTGAATTTCGCCTCTTGATTAACAACTTAGAGCTCTTAGGGCTAGACGATCATAAGCAGGCCGCTGGCCAAAACTAGGAGGGTTAAACCCATGCTACGCTACAACCTTGTGGAACCCCGTAGGCTGGTGCAAGAGGAAGTACCCATGCCCGTACCCGGACCTGGGGAAGCTTTGATTGCGGTGAAGGCCGTTGGGATCTGTGGCTCAGATATCCACGCCTACTATGGCGAACACCCATATATTAGCTGTCCCATTGTTCCAGGACATGAATTCGCCGGTGTGGTCACCCAGGTAGGCGACGGTGTCGATGAAGCTTGGTTGGGAAAACGAGTCACTGCCTTGCCATCTTTAGTTTGTGGCAAATGCCATAACTGCCGGACAGATCGCTTTAATATCTGCGAGAATCTCAAAGTTATCGGTTGCCAAAGTGATGGCGCCTTAGCGGAATTTGTGAAAGCACCGGCAGACAAGCTTTTCCTGCTACCTGAGGATATGTCCTGGGAGATGGCAGCATTAGTAGAACCTTTGGCAGTTGCCGTCCACGCCGTGAGAATCGCCGGAGATATTGTGGGACAGCGGGTCGTTGTCTATGGAGGTGGCACCATTGGCCTTTTGGTAATGCAAGTGGCCAAAGCATATGGAGCCAAAACAGTCATTCTAAGTGAACCTGACGCCTTTCGACGGGAGCTTGGCCTGAAACTTGGAGCTGATCATGTGATTGACCCTAGTTCCGTACCGCCCCATAAGTGGTTAAGGGACAAATTCGGGTCAGAAGGTATTGACCTAGCATTCGAGTGTGTTGGTATAGAAGCTACTGTGCAGCAAGGGATTTTGTCTAACCGAAAGGGCACGACTATCGTCATCGTGGGTGTCTTTAGTAAGCCAGTTATGGTAGATATGGGTCTAGTTCAAGATCGGGAGTTGCGGCTTCTGGGGACTCTTATGTATACAAAAACCGATTTCACTGAAGCAATGGATTTGCTAAAGGAAGGCCGGATCCAGGGGTTGCCCTTAATCACCCACCGATTGGATTTTGCCAAGTCCCAGACCGCCTTTGATATCATAGAACAGGAAAAAGGCAAGTGTGTCAAACTCATGATCAACGCGACCAAATAGCATCTGGTCTTACATTACCGGCTACTTGGATCAAGCCAATCCCGTAGGCCATCACCAAGCAGGTTTAACGCGATCACTGTGATGAATATGGCTAGCCCCGGGGCTAGAACTAACCATGGAGCCCGGCCCATATAGGGTTGGGCTTCTTTTAACATTCTACCCCAGCTAGGATGGGGCGGTTGGATACCAAGGCCTAGGTAGCTCAACGAGGCCTCCGTCAAAATCGCAGTGGCGCATGTGACTGTAGCTTGCACCACAACAGGACCGATACTATTGGGCAGAATATGTCGCCAGACAATTTGGCTTGGCTTGGCTCCAGCCGCTTCGGCTGCCTCTACATATAAAGCGGTGCGGCTAGAGAGAAACGCGCCCCTAGTAATCCTGGCAAAGAGCGGCAAGTTAGCAAAACCAATGGCCAAGGAGGTATTGGTCATACCCGGACCGAGGACTGTAACTAACATGATTGCAAACAAAATACCGGGAAAAGCCATTAACCCATCTACTAATCGCATGATAGCTTCATCCCATAGGCCACCCTTGTAACCAGCCCAGCCACCCATGATCACACCTAAAGTCGCGGCAAGAAACGTACTAGCTAGTCCTACCTCGAGGGCTACACGGCTACCGTAAGCTACCCTGGCCAAGACGTCACGACCAAAGTGGTCAGTACCAAGCCAATGCCCCTCACCTGGGGCGACTAGACGTGCCCGAATATCCATGGCATTAGGGGGATGCGGAACAATTGATAGCCAACTAGCCAAAGCCAAGCCACAGATGATAAGTAGTAGCCCTACCCCAAAACATATGCTAATTGCCCTGTTTCTCCGGCAGGGCGGCTTGAACAAAGAGGCCAATTCCCGGCCTCGGCTTTCTGCTGCTAGCTGTTTTTCCCGCCATACAACGGCCATCACGCCGCCCCCCATGAAAGCATCTACGGCTACATTGCTTAACATCGATGCAAATTTGACTAATCAGTAGGCTGCAAGCTCAAGTCCTGTATTCACTCATACCGAATACGGGGATCGATCACAAGGTATAAAATATCAGTGGCGAAATTCATACAGACAACCGCTATGGCCATGAACAACGCAATGCCCTGTACCAAAGGCAAATCGCGGTAGCCAATAGCCTGCAATAGCAACCGACCAAGTCCTGGCAAAGCAAATACCTCTTCGGCCACAATACTGCCTGCCAATAGACTGGCAAACTGCATCCCCGCCACCGTGACGATGGGTACTAAGCTATTTTTCAGTGCATGTTTATAGATCACCGCAGTTTGGGATACCCCCCGGCTGCGACTGGCCCGAATATAATCCTGACTTAATACATCGAGCATAGCTGCCCGGGTA
>JAAZMF010000073.1 GCA_012798955.1 Bacillota bacterium
ACGGATCGAGACAGAAATCCCAGCGTAAATGAAGATGAAAAGGACACACAGGTAAGTATTGACAAAGCCCATTCACGGTGCGATAATACCCCTAGGGGTATATATGCAGTGAATTTCCTTCGTGGAGGAGGTGGCATGGTGCTCAAGGTAACAGATCGGGCGGCAGATGAGCTGAAGAAATTGATCACTTCCGAGGCTAAAGGTGACATGGTGGTGAGGCTGTACTTGTCCGGCGTAGGCTGAGGGGGCCCCCGTTTTGGATTGACTCTGGAAGAGTCAACAGCTAATCCCGGTGATAAGACATATACTGTCAATGGCTTAACTTTTGTGACTAGTAGTAACGCTGAACCTTTTTTGCAGGATGTTGTAGTAGACTACCGCACAGGTTTGTTTGGCAAAGGGTTTACCATACGGAGTTCTGGAGCATCTAGATGTTAGGGTCGACCTGGATGTTAGGGTCCGGTAGTTTTAGTCCATGCAGCTTGATCCTAAGTACGGGTTAGTGGTGGATGGCTCTCCACCTTCATACTATATCCTGAACATGGTTTGGGGCCCGCGGATGGCCCCTAGTTTGGGGGTAGATGGGTCCTGGTGGGTCCTCAGGACTTCAAATCCTGTATCGGATGGCGATCCCGTCCGGGGTGGGTTCGATTCCCACATACTCCCGCCATTTTTTTGCCCTGTAATCTCGGATTATCCTTAGTGGGATAGTACTGGGAGGCAGGGCTTTTTCTATGTAGCGGCAAATATGGAAGATAGCCGAGCTAGCCAAGATAACAATGGGCAGTCCCTAATCAAAAGCCTACAACATGGATGGGGGGAGTAGTATTATTTGCAGGTCGTAAGTCGTAATATGGGAAGATGGGGGAAGGAGGTGGACCATGGATACTAAGAATCAGTTACTTAGAATGTTGCCATCGGTGGATAGCTGTCTTGCCCATCCCCAGATGCAGGTGTTACTAGGGATGTATTCCCGCCATCAAGTAGTGAAGAGCATACGGGTGGCGATCCAGGAGATAAGGGGGGGTCTACTTCAAGGTGACGATAACACATTACCATCGGAAGATGCATTAAGAGCTCTGGTTCTAGAGCAAGCCTATCATCGCCTGGGGGCCACACAGCATTTTGAGCTGCAGAGTGTGATCAATGCCACGGGAATCATCTTGCACACCAATTTAGGCAGAGCGGTCTTGCCTGAGGCGGCCATTGAAGCCATTACAGCTGTTGCCAGTGGCTATAGCAATCTCGAGCTAGATCTGACCACTGGGGAACGGGGTGATCGCCAAGCTAGTGTCAAGGGGCTAGTGGAGGAGTTAACCGGTGCAGAGGCCGCTCTCGTAGTAAACAACAATGCCGCCGCGGTCTTCCTTTGTCTAAACACCCTTGCCCAAGGCAAAGAAGTAATAGTATCCAGGGGGGAGCAAGTCGAAATCGGGGGCAGTTTTCGTATTCCCGATGTAGTTCGGGCAAGTGGGGCACACTTAGTTGAGGTTGGGACTACCAATAGAACCCATATAAGGGATTATGCAGCTGCTATCCATCAGGAGACAGCTGCTATTTTGAAAGTACATACAAGCAACTACAAGATTATTGGTTTTACTGCGGCGCCTTCCAGGGGGGAGCTTGTCCAGATAGGGAACGCCCATAGGATTTTGGTGATGGAGGATCTAGGTGGCGGCAATCTGCTGGATTTGTCTAGTTTTGGCTTATCCCCGGAACCGACCGTAAAAGACAGTATAGCCGCCGGGGTAGATCTAGTGACCTTTAGCGGCGACAAGCTTTTAGGCGGTCCTCAGGCCGGTATTATAGCCGGGCGTAGGGATTTGGTTAGGCAAATTGCTAGTAATCCCTTGGCCAGGGCTATGCGAGTGGATAAGCTCACCTTGGCGGCGCTGGAGGCGGTGCTAGAGCTTTATCGGGAGCCAGATCGATTGGCCAGGACACTACCTACCATAAGGATGCTAAGTTTAGGGGAGAGGGAGCTGTTGGATAGGGCACATAAGCTACTTGATACCATGGAGCAGGTCATACCAAATCATGGAGACCTTAGTATCGTAGATGCTTTTGGGGAAGTAGGTGGTGGAACCTTACCCGGCACTAGCCTGCCAGGTAAGGCGGTGGCCTTTAGGCCTCACCACGTATCAGCCCATGGGCTACAGCAGGAATTGCGGCTAGTTCAGGCCAAAAATCATATACAGCAAAGAGAACTTTTCCCCGTTATTGTCCCTATCCAGGACGATAGACTGACATTCCACGTACGCACTCTGCTTCCAGGGCAGGTAGATGCCATTGCCAGTGCCTTAGATATGGTGCTTGGGGGAGAAGTTCGATGAAACATGTGATCATAGGAACCGCAGG
>JAAZMF010000074.1 GCA_012798955.1 Bacillota bacterium
CAGCATCCTTAACACTTTCCATAGCAAGGATCCCGGTAGGACATGCCACAATGCAGGCTTCACACTTGATACATTCCGGTGATGTAAGCTGGTTCTCTATTGGCAGAGATATGCCCATAGGACATGTCCTCTGACAAAGACCGCAGTCTCGGCAAGCAGATAGATTCGTCATAGTTACTCGCCTATCTGTCGCCACATTAAGTCCCGTGGTTGTGCCAAGTTTGTGGCTGATTTTCTGCATAGTGCCCATGGGACAGATGGAGCACCAAGCCCGGCGTCGCACCAAAATGGCCAGGGCGCTGCCGATAATCGTGGGCATGAGGTAATTGATGGCCATCAAGAAACCCAGCTTATCCCAGAAGGTCAAGGTGCCCCATAGGGGTATGACTAGCATGAGGCGCCGGGCAAACATGATCATATAGAAAGCAAAAAAGCCGCCTTGTATCCACCGTGAATCAAGGAAGCGTGAAGATTTGTGCCCACGAGGGGACCAGCGAACGAGAATAACGTCAAAGAGACTGCCATGGGGGCAGAGCTTCCCACACCAATACTTGCCATTGCGAAAGCCTAATACCATCAAGGTCAACATGATCGGGAGCAACAACAAGCCAAGCTTATGGAACCACAAGCCCCCAAAGGCGATGATGGGGACAAGTATCCAGGCTACCTTTTGCCATGGTGTAAGATTCGATTGCCTATACATGAAAATGACCTCCCGCGATATAATACATATACCCGTATGGGTATATTATGCTGGGCGGGAAGATGATTGTCAAGCGTCTTTGATCCTATGCTACATCTTCCACACGCAGATCCTGCTCATAGGTGCTCGTTGACGTGACGACTCCCCGGAACGGTGAGACGAGTAGGGGCATAAGTGTCAAATTGCGTCCCCTGACGGAACAGGATTGGGCTCTACTCCACAAGTGGAATCACCATTTCCTAGCCACACGTCGGGAAGAATGGATGTGATAGAGATTATGGGGAAATCTAGTGTAGCGCTCCATACAGACATTATCACAGATTACTTACGCCCTGACATCATCACAGAATGACTATACACTCCAAAATTATCTATTGACAGGAGATTTTGCCGCTGTTATACTAAGTACTAATGATAAAACCTATAAACCAATAGACTTGTGTTGCTCTTATCAAGAGAGGTGGAGGGACTGGCCCGATGAAACCCGGCAACCGGCGCTTTTAGCGCAAGGTGCCAATTCCTGCTAGTGTTTTAGGGCACTAGAGAGATGAGAGACGGAGTTAGATTTTAGTTAAATCCTCTTCCGTCTTGGGAGAGGATTTTTTTAAGCAGCTAAGTTATATAGCTGCATGAGGGGGTGGGGTAATTGATTAGAATTCATAATTTGACTAAGGTCTTTACCGATGGGCTTCGGGAAGTGCGTGCTTTAGATAATGTGAATCTGGAGGTTAAGCAGGGAGAGATCTTTGGCATCATCGGTCTGAGTGGTGCCGGTAAAAGTACCTTGGTTAGATGTATCAATATGCTAGAACGGCCCCAGGAGGGAACAGTGTTAGTGGACGGGACCAATATCACGGCCTTGGGTAAGCGTGATCTGAGGATTGCCCGTCAGCGGATAGGCATGATCTTTCAACATTTCAATCTACTGTCTTCTAGGACGGTGTTTGGTAATGTCGCCTTTCCTTTGGAGATCACCGGTGTACCCAAGGCAGAGATCAAGGCGCGGGTGCTTGAGCTTTTAGAGCTAGTCGGCTTAGAGGACAAAGCCCATAGCTATCCGGCCCAGCTAAGTGGGGGTCAAAAACAGAGGGTAGGTATTGCAAGGGCCCTAGCCAACCGGCCCCAAGTACTGCTTTGTGATGAAGCTACATCGGCCCTTGACCCTGAGACTACCACGGCGGTGCTAGAGCTTTTGCAGGACATAAATCGGAAAATGGGTCTAACCATATTACTGATCACCCATGAGATGCTTGTTATTCAACAGATCTGTGATCGAGTAGCAGTAATAGAAAACGGTCAGATAGTGGAATGTGGCCCTGTGCTCGATGTTTTCACTGCTCCAAAAACTGCTCAGGCTAGGCGGTTAGTGCGGGGTGTAATCGAGATTGATATTCCCCAAGAATTACTGGAGCGCCACTCCAATGGTCATAGCACCTTACTCAAGATCTCCTTCATTGGGACATCGGCTGGAAAGCCCATTATGGCGGACTTGATGCAACGTTTCCCTGTTGTAGTCAATATTCTCTTTGGCCGGATTGATCACATTAAGGATACCCCCTTTGGCACCCTTGTGGTGGAGTTATCTGGCGGGGATCAGGCTCTAGAGGATGCTAAGGTGTATTTGGCCCAGCAAGATTTGCAGGTGGAGGTGCTGTAGGATGCTTAATCCCGTAATTTGGCGCTTGCTTTGGCAAGCCACTGGTGAGACTTTATATATGGTGGTCGTGGCTGTAGCCCTAGCTGAGCTGGTAGGACTGCCTTTAGGTATCATATTAGTGACTACAGAGCGAGGTCACGTTTTAGATAGCCCCCTGATTAATCGGGTGCTGGCCATGATTATCAATATTGGGCGCTCTGTTCCCTTTATTATCTTGATGGTAGCGATTATACCCTTTACTAGACGGGTGGTGGGCACCTCCATTGGCACTACCGCGGCTATGGTTCCCTTGACTGTGGCGGCTATTCCCTTTGTGGCTCGGCTTGTGGAAACGGCCCTTAAGGAAGTTGATGGTGGTGTGGTAGAGGCAGCCTTAGCCATGGGCGCCTCACCTATCCAAATTATCTGTAAGGTCCTCATCCCTGAGGCTATGCCTTCATTGGTGTTGGGGTTCACAATTACAGCAGTTAATTTGATTGGCTATTCCGCCATGGCGGGGGCTGTAGGGGGGGGTGGACTAGGCGACTTAGCCGTTCGCTACGGATACCAGCGCTTCCGGGGAGATATCATGTTGCTCACCGTGGCTATTTTAATCGTGTTGGTGCAGATCATGCAAACTCTAGGAGACTGGGCTGCCAATCGTTTATCTAGGAAATAAATGATCTTAAGGAGGTTCCAATTACATGAAAAGAGTTCTTACCATTACTTTGATCGTGAGTTTGTTGCTTCTAGCCGGAACTGTTGGCGTATATGCCAAGACCTTAAAGGTGGGAGCCACACCTGTTCCCCATGCCGAAGTTCTAAACCTGATCAAAGATGATCTAGCTGCAGAAGGCATTGAGCTTAACGTGATTGAATTCACCGATTATGTGCAGCCAAACCTAGCTTTAGCCGAAGGAGAGTTGGATGCAAACTACTTCCAACACATCCCTTATCTTGAGACTTTTAGTGCCG
>JAAZMF010000075.1 GCA_012798955.1 Bacillota bacterium
CCTGTTCCTGGATCTTACCACAAAAAGAACACTTCAATTGACCCTTTTCATCGCCAAATTTGAACATCTCATCACCTCTTATTTCAATTGAAGGTCCTCAGCTTCTGTTAGTACTCCGTCGATGAGACCGTACTGTTTAGCTTCCTCTGCTGACATGTAGTAGTTACGATCAGTGTCAGCCTCAACCCGTTCCATGGGTTGTCCCGTATGCTTGGTTAGGATTTCATTGCCAATCCGCTTCAGCCTCAAAATCTCTCGAGCCTCAATTTCAATATCAGTAGCTTGCCCCCGAGTACCTCCCCAGGGCTGGTGAATCATGATGCGAGAATATGGTAGCGCATACCGCTTACCCTTGGTCCCCGCTGTCAATAGCAATGCCGCCATACTTGCAGCCATGCCTATGCAAATGGTGGAGACATCTGGTCTAATATACTGCATTGTATCATAGATAGCTAGGCCCGAGTAAACTACTCCACCTGGGCTATTAATATACAGGGAAATATCTTTTTCCGGATCTTCCGATTCCAAGAAGAGTAACTGAGCGATTACCAAATTCGCCATATGATCATCTATGGAACCACCCACAAAGATAATCCTGTCCTTTAGCAAACGGGAATATATGTCATAAGCCCGTTCGCCTCGATTAGTTTGCTCTACAACCATTGGAATGAGGATACTCACACTTCTCACCTTCCCTTTACTATATGCGTTGGGTATCTCCCGCGCACAACTCCACCACTGCCCTTTCCCTATATGTTCCCCCACAGCTCGCTTTTTACACATTCTATTGCTGTGTGAAGGCAGTGGTGCGGAAAGCGCCCCAGCCTAAATCTTCGTCGTTAAGGGCCTTTATACCTGCTCTGTTCCCCCATGTTCCACGTTGGCCGCAAGCTCCTCTTTCGGCTCATCTACTTCCACTTCACTGATTTGCGCATTTTCCACCAAAAACGCAATGGCTTTGTCCCTGACCATGTTACCCTGCAACGCATTTTTCTGTGTTTCCCAGAAGTTCCTGATGATCTCGGCCCGGGCACCTTCTCCTGCCATGGTCTCGATCCGCTCATTTACTTCTTCATCGCTAACAGTAATATCTTCGGCGGCAATTAAAGCATCCACCACTAAGGAGGTCCTTACTTCCATTTCCGCCTCCTCTTGCAGCTGCTCCCGGAGCTCTTCATGGGATATACCCAGAATCTCCAAATACCGTTCTTCATCGAGCCCTTGATTGGCCAGTTCTTCCTTAATGTGTCCGATCTTATGATCGATCTGGAACTCCACCATCTTCTCGGGGACATCCACTTTAGCCCCATCTACCAATGCCTGCACCAAGTCCCCTTCCAGGGCCCGCTGTGCAAGGCGCTCCATCTCCTGTTCCAGATTCTGCCTAATGCTAGCCCTTAATTCCAACAAGGTTTCAAAATCGCCCATGTCTTTGGCGAAATCATCGTTTAGCGCGGGTACCTTTTTTTCCTTGATCTCATGAATCACTACATCGAAACGGGCATCTTTACCAGCCAAATTCTCTGCACCGTAATCCTCTGGGAAGGTCACCTCGACTGCCCGAGTCTCCCCAACTTTGGCACCGATTAGCTGTTCTTCAAATCCAGGAATAAACTGCCCACTGCCAATTTCTAAGGTATGCCCCTGGGCCGCCCCACCGGGGAAAGGCTGATCATCAACATATCCGGTGAAATCGATTACCGCAAAGTCTCCGGCAATCAGTTCGCTTCTCTCCGTGGTCACCAACTGGGCGCCACGCTCTCGCATATTCTCTAGCACGTCGTCCACATCGGCATTGGTGACCCTGCGAATTTGCTTTGTGGCCGTCAAACCCTTGTATTCGCCTAACACGACTTCAGGTTCTACTTCAAGCACCGCCCGAAAGCGTAGCGGTTTGCCTTCCTCCATATCCACTATATCCACAGGAGGTATATCTATTGGCCTTAGATTGTTTTCCCTAATAGCCTCGGCATAAACCTCAGGAATCAATTCCTCTAACGCTTCATAGCGCAGGTATTCCTTGCCCACCCTATTTTCAACTATACGTCTAGGGGCTTTACCGGCCCGAAACCCCGGTACCTTAATCTGCCGGACAACTTTATGGAAGGCCTCATCGATGGCCTTTTCGACCCGCTCCTCGTCCACCTCTACTTCAAGAGCAATCTGATTGCCTTCCAACTTCTCCACACTTGTTTTCATGAAAAATCTGTCCTCTCTGACTCGGCGTCTAGTTTGTTAAGCTTGTGCTATTTTGCCCAGACAACACAAAGAGCCTGTTTGTCTGGCCACAACTCCCAAGTGGTCCCAACAGGCTGCAGTTGGAGCAAAATCATGTCGCAATCCTTTTTTCCCTGCAAATGTGCCATAATAAGTAATGGTGCGGGCGGAGAGACTCGAACTCTCACAGGAAATACCCACTAGATCCTAAGTCTAGCGCGTCTGCCAATTCCGCCACGCCCGCATATCCCAAGTCTATTTAAGCAACACTGAGTATATCACAGGGGGTCCTCACCCGTCAAGGATATTTCTGCACCAATCTGTCGCCCATCTTTTCGTGTCCAACAACCATTATAGGCGGGCAAAAGCTCCCGCTTTTGCCCGCGACTATCTCCCAACAAAAAGCTTCACCAGAAAGCCTTTTCCTTTTTCTTAGCTAGCGCTCGTAGGGCTTGCCCTCCGCGGCTGGTGGAACCGCCCGCCCGATCACTCCCGCTAAAACGGCCATAGTCAAAATGTAGGGGAGCATCAAGATAAATTCCCTAGGTATGAGGGTTAACCCAAGGGTCTGAGCCAACATCTGCAAGGCATCGGCATAACCAAAGAAAAGGCAAGCCACTAACGCCCCCAAGGGTGTCCATTTACCAAAGATCATTGCCGCCAAAGCGATAAATCCTCGTCCAGCAGTCATATTCTCCACAAAAGAGCTGAGTAAACCCAAAGATAGAGTCACTCCACCTAATCCACCTAGCACTCCACTAATAAATACGCATAGATACTGAATTCTAAACACATTCACACCCATGGTATCAGCTGCACGGGGATGCTCTCCTACGGCCCTAATCCGTAACCCTAAAGCAGTCCTGTAAAGGACTATATGAGAAAGGAATGCCGCGATGAGAGCAAGATATACAGGTGGCGTGTGCTTCCCGAAAATCGGCCCTAGAATTGGCATATCCTTAATAATGGGTATGGACCAGTCAGTAAGCTTAACAACTGAAGGGGACTGACCGGCGTGGCCAAATAGCCGGCGCAACATAAAGCCAGTAATGCCCAAGGCGAAGATATTGATCGCCACCCCAGTCACCACCTGATTGGCCTTTAGTGCGATGGAGTTTACGGCCAGGATTAAGGATACAGCACCCCCGGCGAGCATTGCTACCAACACCCCTAGCCAAGGATTCTGGGTGTAATATGACACAACCATACCAGCAAAGGCTCCCACCAACATGATCCCTTCCAGGGCAATATTGACAATGCCAGCCCTTTCCGCGAAAACCCCACCCAGAGAAGCGAAGATCAAAGGGGTGGCCATCCGCAATGTTGCACTGAACAGGGCTCCACTGAACAATTCCGCGATATTCATCTGCCATCCCTCCCCGCCGCTGTACCAGCTCGGTCTGGCACTTGTCTACCCCATCGCCGACGCCGGTAAAGCAACTTCCGCATAAGATAATCGGCCGTTATGAAAAGCACCACAGCCGCCTGCACTATCCCGATGATCTCCTTTGGTACCTGGGCCATGCTTTGCATATTCTGTGAGCCCCTTGCTAGGATACCAAAGAGCGATGCTCCCGCGATAACACCTAGAGGATGATTGTTGCCCAAAAGGGCCACGGCAATACCGTCAAATCCATAGCCAGTAAAGCCAAACAGATCATAGAAACGGTGCTGGACTCCCAAAACCTGGACAGCCCCTCCCATGCCCGCAAGTGCGCCACTAATCATCATTGAGAATACTAGGTTGCGGGAAACATTGATGCCGGCATACTCAGCGGCATCGGAATTTAGGCCAACTGCTCGGCATTCATAGCCAAGGGTTGTCCTCCAGAGGATAAAGTAAACCAAGGCCGCCATGAGTAACGCCACAAAAAAACCAGTATTGGCCCGTGTAGGCGGTATGAACCGCCAAAGCTTTGCAGAATCTAAAACCTGCTTTGTCACCGGCAGATAGCTATGGCCTTTTAAGGGACCGACAACTAGGTAATGGGTGAGATACAAAGCAATGTAGTTCATCATGATTGTGTTAATCACTTCATGGGCCCCGAGTTTAGCTTTGAGAAGCCCCGGGATTCCTGCCCAAATCGCCCCTACCAAGGCTCCGGCAAGTAATGCTAAAGGCACATGAACAATTGCCGGAAGGCCAGTCAGTGCATAACCAGCCACAGCCGCCCCCATCTGACCCATGATTAATTGCCCTTCTGCCCCAATATTAAACAGTCCTGTCCTGAAGGCAAAGGCAACTGATAGCCCGGTAAAAATCAGGGGGGTAATGCTGACCAGCGCCTCCCCAAAACCCCGCCAACTACCAAATGACGCATCCCATAGTGCATAATACGCCAGCAAGGGATTACGTCCAGCCCAAACAATAACTACTGCACCCACCAAAAGAGCCAAAAATACCGCTAGCAAAGAAATCCATACTCGCTCGAAACGGCGGGCCCTGCCTGTCTCTATCTCGCCTAATGTCATGCCCGCTGCACCCCCGCTCCCTCTAGCTGGCCACCGGTCATGAGAAACCCTAGCTCTTCTTCACTGGTATCCTCCGGCCTCACTTCAGCTACCAACTGACCTTCATAGATCACCAAAATCCGATCACTCAAATTCAGAAGCTCTTCTAATTCCAAAGATATTAGGAGAATTCCTTTACCCATTGCCCTTTGCTCAAGCAAGCGGCCATGGACAAATTCAATAGCCCCTATATCTAACCCCCGGGTTGGTTGAGCAGCAATCAGGAGCTCTGGGTTGGAATCCAGCTCCCGTCCCACTACTAGCTTCTGTTGATTCCCGCCAGAAAGTGAGCCACCCATGGCCCCTATACCCGCTGCCCGCACATCGTGGGTGGCAAGCAAGCTCTGGCCATAGGCATTCACCACCGCTGTATCTTGGACAACACCTTTTTGAAAAGGTTCACGATGATGCTTGCCCAAAACAGCGTTTTCTGCCAAGGAAAAGTCCAGAATCATACCTCTACGCTGGCGATCTTCAGGGATGTGACTTATGCCAAGATCTTTACGACCCCTTAGATTAACCTTGGTTAGATCCTGGTTCCTCAAAAAGACCCGGCCCTGGGTAACTGGGCGTGCACCAATCAAGACCTCCGACAACTCCCTTTGCCCGTTGCCATCTATCCCGGCAATGCCCACAATCTCCCCGCCCTTTACCTGCAGGCTTACGCCCCTTAGGGCAGGCAATCTACGATCATCTTCCGCGTAAACATCCTCCATACGCAAGATGACCGGCCCTGGCTGAACTGGATCTTTGTCAAGTTTCATCACTACGTCCCTGCCTACCATCATTCGGGCTAGCTCCACAGGATTGGTTGATTCAGTCGCCACGGTACCCACGACTTTTCCCCTTCTAATCACGGTGATGCGTTGACTCATAGACATGACTTCTTGGAGCTTATGGGTAATAAAAATAATCGCTTTACCCTCTCTCGCCAGATTATCCGTAATCTGCTTAAGCTCCTCCACCTCCTGGGGAGTCAAAACCGCTGTAGGTTCATCCAAAATGAGCACCTCTGCTCCCCGATAAAGGGCCTTCAAAATCTCAACTCGCTGTTGCATTCCCACTGATATATCTTGGATCTTGGCCCGAGGATCTACCTGAAATCCATACTGAGCAGAAAGCTTTTCTACATCAGCAATGGCCTTATCCATATCTAAGAAATACCGTCTTGCCCTAGGCTCATGGCCCAAGACTATATTCTCAGCCACGGTAAAAGGCGGCACCAGCATGAAGTGCTGATGCACCATGCCTATCCCCGAGGAAAGCGCTTCTAGAGGGCTGTGGATAGTGCAGGGGTTACCGTGAATCAAAATCTGCCCCCCATCCGGCGGATATAGACCATAAAGAATATTCATGAGGGTGGTCTTGCCGGCCCCATTCTCCCCCAAAAGAGCATGCACCTCTCCGGGATAGAACTTGATGTCAATCCCATCGTTGGCCACTACCCCAGGAAAGATCTTGGTAATGCCTTGCAACTCTACTATTGGTTGCCTCTTCTCGGTCATTACTCACCCCTACTCCCGTCTTCCTTACTTATTGTGAACTACGCCACATAACTTTTTTGCTTACAGCCATTATCTAAGAAGCGGATGTACAGTTAATGCTTACCATTATCCACAATTGACACCGGAAGGCCCGATACTCCAAAGACAGAGCATCGGGCCCACATTTACATTTTAGAACGGCACCTCGGCTGTTTACAGCTCAGCCCTTGTAGCAGGCACAACGATATCACCAGCAACTATAGCATCGTTTGCTGCATCGACGGCCTCCTTGATAGAGGTAGGAATCTCCACTCCGCTAGAATAAGCTAATCCAACGCCACCCTCAGCAAGACCTAGCTCTAGGTGGGTAGCTACGAATTCATCGTTAACTAAGGCCTCAACACCGTAAAATACAGCGTTATCCACCTTCTTCAGCATACTGGCCACCACGTGCTTGGGATCCACGACGGTCTGGTCTGAGTCAACGCCGATGGCGAATTTGCCAGTATCCCTCGCCGCTTCAATCAAGCCAAGGCCGGTAGCGCCTGCAGCATGGTAGATAATGTCTGCACCCTGATTATACTGGGTCAATGCCAACTCTTTGCCTTTACCGGGGTCATTGAAGTTACCGGCATATCCGATGAGAATCTGGGCATCGGGGTTGGTATCCATAACTCCCGCCCTAAATCCAGCCTCAAACCGCTCGATAACTGGTACATCCATACCACCGATGAAACCAATCTTACCGGTTTCACTCCAAAGAGCAGCAAAAACACCGGCAAGATATGAAGCTTCGTTGTCTTTAAATGTAAAGGATAGCACGTTGGGCTCATCGACAACTGCGTCAATCAAGCCAAATTTGATGTCCGGATACATAGGAGCAATATTCTCCACAGCATCAGTCATGAGAAAACCAACAGCCCAAATAAGATCTGCGCCAGACTCTGCCAAATTGGACAGATTAGGCTCATAGTCCGTCATCATACTAGACTCAACAACACCTATTTCGGCTCCCAGCTCATCTTTAGCCCTGCCTAGGCCCCGCCAAGCCGCGTCATTAAATGACTGGTCACCCAAACCACCTACGTCAGTTACCATTACTGATTTAGGGGCCGCTGCAGCCATCACTGCCGAGCTCAACACTAATGCCAAAACCAAAGTCAAAACAAGATTACGTTTCACTAGCTACCTCTCCTCTCAACTTGTGCCATCGCTTATGTCTAAAATCTTATGTTGGCCTCGTCAGGCCCGCATTACATTTTCTTGACTGAACGATTAAATCCTGCTAACCGAAGATGAAACAAACCCTGACCAATGATGGATATTTCAGTCAGGGTTGGTAAACCAAATTCACTATTCACTATTTTTGCCGATGGGCTTATCTCCCCTATCCGCCCCTAACTCGGCGGCAATCTCCTCGAGAACCTTAGCCCGGTGCATCTTGAAATCTAGTCCGCCGATCCATCCCATCATATTCGGCAACTGCACACCATCTTCTACATCCAGCGGATGATAGCCATATTCGTCGACCAGACGTTTCAATTCCTTTTCCTTCTGTGACACACTATACAACCCCCTAGAGTAAATAGAAGCGTTCTATTGATCCTAATCTACCCTAGCGGAATGGGAGATATCCGAGGAAATCTACGTCTTAATGCATCGGCTACCATGATGGCAGCGGCACACTTAATGGAATCAGGCACTATATAAGGGAGACAACCTAGCGCAAGCGCTCTGCCGAACTCTATTTCCGTGGCAGATGCCAACCAAAAGGCCCCTAATCCATGAATTGCTATCAAACCACCCATGCCGGCAACAACCCCTTGGGCAATTGATCCCACCCGGCCATCAAGGGCATTATGGAGTTTACCTACTACATACGCGCCCACCACAAAGCCCACCAAAAACCCACCAGTGGGCCCAAGGAGTACACCTAATCCACTAGTGCCTCCGGCAAAAACCGGAATTCCCACAACCCCCAAGGCTAAGTAGACTATCTGACTGAGGGCTCCATAGCGGGCCCCAAGCACAAGGGGGGACAATATGGCAAAAAATAGCTGCAATGTAAACGGTACTGGAGTAAAGGGTAATGGCAGTACGATATAGGCTCCAACAGCCGTCAAAGTAGCAAACAAAGCAACTCTAACCATAATCTGTGTTTTGCTGTTTAGAGGCAATGTACATCACCCGACCTTAGAGCAAGAGTGTCACCGTTTTCCGTCTGAACTCTAAGAGCTCCGTCGGCTTCAATTCCTTGAGCAAATCCGTCCCAGATTTTGCCTTGCCATTCAAACCTAATAGAACGACCCACGGTCCAGCACAGACTCCGATATTCATTGATGAAAGTATCAGAGCCCCCCCTGGAAAACCTCCTATAGTAGCTATCTAGGGACTCCAGTATCTTCTCCAAGAGTAAGCGACGCCCCACTTCCTCACCCTTAATCATGGCCACAGAAGTGACGATATCTGCTAGTTCTGGTGGGACATCCTCTTTGGCCAGATTAACATTGATCCCGATTCCCAAGATAGCATACCTGACCCGATCGGCCTCACCACCAATTTCCAACAGTATTCCACCGAGTTTGCGCCCTTGATAAAGCAAGTCATTGGGCCATTTGAGGTCTACTTGGATACCAAACTCCTCTAGTGCCCTACACACTCCCACTGCAGTTAATGGTACAAGTAGTGCCGCTTGATCAATGGGCAGGTACGCCGGGAAGAGAACTACAGAAAAATAGAGTCCCTTACCCGGTCGAGAGAGCCACTTCCGCCCCATGCGCCCTCGACCCGCCGTCTGATTTTCCGCAATGATAACCAGCCCATCTTGACAGCCACCTCTTATGCGCCGCTTAGCCTCGGAGTTGGTTGAGTCAATTTCTCCATAGTATTGATAGGATCCGCCAATTATCTGTGTGGCAGGCATCACCGCCCCTTTCATTAGCACATCCTCAGGATCAGCCAATCTATAGCCTAACCGAGGGGCAGCCACTACCTCGGCGCCGTCTTTGCGAATCGCCTCTATGTACTTCCATACGGCTGCCCGGGTAATCCCTAGTGCCTTGGCCATGTCCCCTCCCGACAGGTACCTTTGGCCCTGTTCGCTTCCTTTGATTAATATGCTCATGATTTGTTCCTGCATGCCATGACCCCCGATCTCTTACTGACTTAGCATACCCTGGCCAAACAAGCAATGTCAACCTTTTGTAGACTTATGGTTGACAAAGACCGTTTACAAAAACCCGCCCTTTGGGATATAATTAAGCCTAGGGAGCCAGTTATGCTAGACAATACTCTTAACATGGGAGTGTGGGTATATGGTTCGAAAACAACGTATGATACCTGTAGTTATGGTGGCTTTAGTTGCCTTCTTGGTGGGTGGCCTTGTAGCAATAGCCTACGCTGACCCCCACATCCTAATCAAGGCGGAATCCTCCGTTGATTCCGTCGCTCCAAGCAACATTGTGGAGGCGGTGGAGCCATCAAAGGTCAAGGATACTCATCTGCTACCAGGGATGAACCCATACCTGATTGCAGATATTGCTGAGGAAGTGAGCCCTTCCGTTGTTTTTGTCTCAGTAGAATGGCCTCCGGTGGAACGGCAGGAGAATCCTTTTGCGAGGGATCCATTCTTTCGACAGTTTTTTGGGGACTTTTTCCCGTTTCCATTACCACCCAGTGATTCAGTGCCCCGCTCGGCTGGGACAGGATTCATTATTGACGAAAAGGGCTACGTGCTGACCAACCAACACGTTGTCGGCGATCGCGGTGAGAATCAGAAGATCAAAGTAAGGATCACCACCGCCGAGTACTCAGGTGAGGTTGATGCCACGTTACTGGGATCAGACTACAAACTAGATTTAGCTGTACTGCAGATTGAAAAGCCTGAAGAAATGGCAAAGCTACCCGTGGCCAGACTTGGAGATTCCGAGACTAGCCGACCCGGTGAATGGGTCGTAGCCATCGGTAACCCCTATGGAGAGCAGCTAGAGCATACAGTTACCGTAGGCGTGCTCAGCGCCAAAGGACGCCAAATCACCATACCGGATACAGAGAAACGGCAATATAAGGTCTATGAAAACCTCATGCAGACCGACGCCGCAATTAACCCCGGTAATAGTGGCGGACCCCTAATCAACATCGAAGGTGAAGTAATTGGGATCAATACAGCTGTCAACGCCG
>JAAZMF010000076.1 GCA_012798955.1 Bacillota bacterium
CATCATCGACGATCACCACGCAATCCAGATTACCACCAAGCCCGAGACCCTGCCGCTGCAAGAGCTCAATATCTTGCCTAAACACCAACGTCCGAGCAAATGCCAGCTCCCGCTCAAATACGCCCTTTGTTATAGCATACTCCCCAAACTGAGTGCCCACCACCGGATGATCACTGACAAAAGTGTAACTAATCGTAAGGCCGTCTGCCGGCAATGCCACCATATGGCTATCACCTTGGGACACCCAAACAGGCACTTTTAATCGATAATAGCGCCGGGGAATGCCTTGACCACGCAACCCCGCCCTATTAATCATCTCCACAAATACTTGGGCACTGCCGTCTCCGATGGGGGGTTCTCCCCCATCAAGCTCCACGATAACATTATCTACACCCACACCCCGCAATGCCGCCACCAAATGCTCCACCGTCATGACTTGGGCCGCATCACGACCAAGGGTAGTGTTGCGATTAGTTGACCCGATATTATCCACTGTGGCCATTATCTCCGGCTGACCCGGCAAATCCAGGCGCCTAAAGACAATCCCCGTATTGGCAGGAGCCGGCAACAATCGCATGTGAACCAGGATACCCGAATGTAGTGCCACCCCCGCAAGGGTTACGGGTATCCGCAGCGTTTGCTGCTCTTGCAATAGCCCACCTTCTTCCTCCAGCTTAAATAAATCCCTCAGTTCTCCTTCGTTCTAGGCGAAGGCACTAGTTTCCTTCTTATCATCTACCAAAACCGATTACTTAATTATCTACTAGGCCACCAACAGACGCTTATATTTCTGCCCAATATCTGACTTGGGCTCAGCAAAAACCTCTGCCGGTATCCCTTCCTCTACTATCTTGCCGTGATCCATGAGAATAATGCGATCCGCAACCTTCATCGCAAAGGCAACTTCATGGGTAACGATGACCATGGTGGCCTTGCGACTCCGCACCAGATCCTCCATGACATCTAGGACCTCTCCCACCAAAATAGGATCTAAAGAAGCTGTTGGTTCATCTAGGAGCACAATCTCAGGTTCAAGGGCTAGTGCCCTAGCAATCCCTACTCGCTGTTGCTGGCCACCGGAGAGCTCTTCTGGCCGACTATTGCCATACCCTCCTAGCCCTACCTTCTCCAATGCCTCCAAAGCCGCGACCTCTGCTTCCGCCTTGGGCAAGCCACCAAGCACTAGCCCCAGCATGACATTATCCTTGACACTCAGCCGCTTAACCAGATTGAAGTGCTGGAAAACAAAGCCAACCCGACGCCTAAACTCCAGTAGCTCTTTGTGGGCCATATCTGTAATTGAGCGTTCCTCAAAGAAAACCTCTCCACTGTCTGGCTCTGTCAGCCGATTAATGCAGCGAATCAAAGTGGATTTACCACAGCCACTAGGACCCATGATCACCAAGATTTCACCCTGGGAAACATTGAGGCTAACGCCATCGAGAGCTACCGTCTTGCCATAGCTTTTTTTTAAGTCATACACCTGCAACATGGCATTCACCCCACCTGTCTTGGAATATATCAGTTCGATCTATACCGGTGCCCGACCCTGTGTTCCCGCTCTTTGGGCTTTACTACTTAAATCTTTGACGATGACGATTAAGCAAATACATAAGGCCTGGTCGTCCGGCAGGAATCACTATCTCCCGCATAATCAGCACATAAGGCAGTCCCAAGGCCTGACCTGCCATGGCCTCCTGGGTATCTAGGGGACTGAATTTGTCTGAAAATGTGGCTGTGAATAGACCAAGCAATCCACCGACCAAGGCCACATGACCTAGATTGATCAAGGGGATCTGGGCTCGGGCAGCAACATAGATCAATGTCAGTATTAAGGACCCTAGCCCCATGCCCAGTAACTTGACAGGATCAGCCCATCTTCTCCACCTCTGCCAAGCTCGATTCACCCGTTTTTGCTTCAACACATACCTAAGCGTACTGAAAATGGCTGCATGATCCAAAACCAAAGCTAGCAAGGTGAAGACAACTGCCAAGAGCCCGGCGATAGTGGCCCTTACCTCCCGCAATACCCTAACAAGCTCGGCCCTGGCATCGGGGTTGACTACTGCCACTGGCATGGTAAAGGTAGTGGCGTAGTTATGCCCCAATGCCTTGCGGATAACTGTCTCCGCCTCTTTGCTATCGACTGCTGCCTTATCTAGAACTAGCTGAATGCGTTCCCCGGGAATAACTTCGCCGGCAATATAGCGGTCAATTAGCTTAATAGATTGACCAATCTCTTCATCCCGCAATTCGGGCAAACTATCTTTGACCTTGCGAACTTGATCAATAATCAGCTCAATATCCACCGCCTGCACCGCATTAATGCGTTGGGCGATATCATTGAGACTAGTTTGCATAGCCTTGACATCTAGATTCTGCAAAGTAGTTACATCGGAGTCTCCCTCAGTCCCCACTAAGCTTCTAAATAGCTTATCCATCAAAAGAGATACTACCAAGCCACCGGGAGCCCCATCGCCACCCACCATACCCTTGTTGAGCTGTGTGATTTGCTGCTGCAACTGTTCGAGCTGCACCAAAGCTTTCTCAAAGGTTTTCAAAGTATCTTCAGCATTGGCTACAGTATCATTGGCAGCACCGGCTAGTCCCTCTAGCTCATGGAGCAGAAGTACGCTCTCATCAATAGTCTGGATCAGTTGATACCGCTCATTGGTAATATTGACTTCGCCGATCATAGGACCCACCTGATTATCACCAACGATCTTGTACCCGGTTCTAACCATGGCCGGGGTTACGTCGGAAATATCGCCTTGGATAATCAGGCCTAAGGCATATCCATTGGTGATCTCTGTGATCTCAACGATGATGTTATCCTTTTCTACAGGATCTCCAGACGTTAGACCCGTCCCTGCCGCACCCTGCAAAACCACTCTATTGCCTACATGGAGTGGTTCTAGCCCAGTTAGTGGAATACTGACCTGGGAAGCATAGTTCAGCAGAAAGGTTTTCATTTCCGTCAGGGTCTTGATAAAGGATTTCGATGCATCGCCATCATTATCTAGTGTCACATTTTCCATGAGGAAAGGCCGATACTCTTCCTGTAAGGCAGCCATGATCTTGTTAGCTGTCTTTGCAGTATCTTCCACTTCATAGCCCATGGGAAAACGTACTTCGAGGATTTGGTATTTGGCCAGGATGTCTTGGACAGCCTTGGTAACTGACTGGCTATCCTCTACAGATTGGAGCAAGACAAAGAGATTATCAGCATCCCGGAACACAAATCGTACCCCAGGCAGCTTTTCCACCTCTTGACTAATCTGATTGCGAAATCCGGCGTGGACACTTTGGATTACCACACTTGGTTCAATCATCATGGTCATGCCGGCACTACCCGGAAGATCATAAAGGGTCCCCCGCAGAGTCTGTAATCGCTCCTTAGTCTCTAGTTCCGGGGGCAGTGCCACCAAGACGTTGGCTTTACCGCCAATAGACAAACTTTCCTTAAAATAGGCACCGGGCAATTCCTTCTCAATCAAATCCACCAAGGCCTGAATACCGGCTTCCTTGGCTTCTTCCCGCAAATGCAAAATGAGATCATATTCGCCATATTCGCCAACCAAGCCATCAATAGTATCACCAAAATAGCTATCAACGGCCCGGGCGACACCTGCCGATAGGATCGTCCCCACTAAGACACTGGCGATGATGAGCACCAACCAGTCTTTACCGAATCCATCACCAAATAACGCCATCATAGCTGTTGGTCCCCCCCATCCGAGCATTATTATAACATGGGGGTATTGACCGAAGCATATGCAATTCTTACAGCTAGCGGCAATTACTGTGCTATCTAACCAGCAATTGCATTAGGGGGATAATCATGGAGTGGTATCATCACCGCTACTAGACTCTAGGATAAACTCGCCATAGGTTGGTCCATACATCATGGCTTCGTCAGAGGCCAAGTCAATCACTACTTTGGCGCCGGTAAGCAAATTGCCATCATGGGTTTCAATGCGGACATCCCCAATTAGAGTGGCCATCTCCTTTTCATCGTCATAATCGAGTTCATCGGCCCAAGCCTCTCGCTCCGGCTCAACAAGGCGCACCTTCCCCCGGGCAAGTACACGCTTGGCCCCATCACTTACCTGCATCCATTCAGACCAGACCTCAAGCTTCACCTTAGATGGATTATCGCCAACATCATCTGTGGGAGGTTCATCTTGTCTCAAATATACATCTCCCTCCAATATGTACATTTCCTGACCAAAATCCGCCTGCATATGGGCTGCCCTGGCCTGGATATCCTCTGTGGTCACGGTCACTTCTCCCGTAAGCTCGGCAGAGTCTTCACTTTGGCTATATATCACTTTCTTAGCTGTAAGCACATTGTCTTTAGTTAGGATCTCCACGTATCCTTGAGGTGGCTCTAGTATAGCTACCTTCTTTTTCAGATCAAATACACCGGCCTCAGACTGAGGTGCATCAGTATAAATGCGGATTTTGACTAGATCCGGCTCCTGGGTAGCGTTATCTGCCCCACTAGTAGCTTCCTTGGCCAAGCCCACAGCTGACCAGCACCCTATCATGGCCATCAGCACTATGATTCCAAAGGTACGCCCCGATACCCATCTCCTACGTCCACCGCTTACCTTCATATTGAACCCATCCCCCCTGCTCAAAATCTTCCTCACATTGGCGGCTAGCTTGTATTAGCTATCTGTCTCACCTAGTGGCTTATCCCACTTTAATGTTCTGCCGCACCTTAGCGGCTAGCTCATCCCGTCTGGACGCTGTATCCTTTACTAACGACTGGTCTTGCCGGTAAGAAAATCAATCTCACTGGGTCCGATTAAATACAATGCATCGGCCTTTCTATCATAAATAACCTCATCAGCTCGAATAGTATGTTCTCCATCCCACATAGTCACATCACCCTGTAGATACAAGCGATCCGAATCCATATGGGCCTCCATTTGTTGGCTAGTGGCATGGATATCATCAATAGTTAACTCCGCTGGCACCGGTATTGTGATAATCCTATCCTTGCCATCCCACTTGAGCCTTTGACTGCGCAAGATTAATTCATCGGTCCCAGTAACGGTAATATCGCCCTCCAGTTCAAAATTATCCTGGGCCTCTAGCCAACGTCCTGCCTTAGCTACAATATTATAGGCCGGTTCTCCGTCTTGGAAAATCACACCGTCCCTTAGACCCTCAAAGGTGACTAAGGCATCGTCTCCTGTTCGGAACACGATGTCGAAGTCAAACTGGTACTGCTTCTCCCCACCTTTACGACCTACGAACTCTACCTTTGTAAATTGGGTAGGCGGATCACCTGCCTCCGGCCTGTGGGAATCTAGGGGTTTAGGAGCCGGATCAGTTTCTCCCCAAGGCAAATAGCCTAAGGCCATGGTAATACCTATGACACTAACTGCCAATAGCCCAAGCATTACTACACGTTTCACCCAAGGCCTCCTACATAGCACACCCTTCCCCCCTTATTGGCCCCCGGTAGACCGGGAAACCTGGGAGACTAGATCAGCTAGACCGTCGACCTTGAAATCGATTTGATCCGCAGCTCCCATAGTGATACGTGTCTTGGGGAAGGCATTGATGGAATACTCCACCCATACCGCACTATTCAAATGATCATAGCGAAATCGAAGTTCACGGCAGTGTAAATCCAGTGCCAACACAGCACTACTCTTGGTCCACTCTTCCCTAACCCCACTATAGCCTGCTATATACTCTAGCCTCCAGTTATTGGGCAACGTGATTTGCATGTGACCATCTAGGTAGTCCCAGCTATCGTAGACGAAACTATAGGTAGAGGCAAATCTCAAAAACAGATCATCCCTAGGCATGAGATGGATAGCCCCCCGGGCGCTTTGCCAAGCTTCCTTTTCAATACTGTAGTTTGCCCAAACATTTAGCTCATATTGCTCGTTGGGGCGAATGTGCACCTGCCCAGCTAGATCATTATAGGTGCCACTCCAGAAATCGTAACCTGAGCCGATGCTAGCACCAAAGGTAGGAGTTCGCCAGCTTAGCCTCCCACTTAAGGTTTCCGAGTTTTTCATCTCATCAAATAAAAACGGCGATGTGCCTAACACCCACTGATCAGTGTAGGCAACTTCCATAGTCAAAGGCTCTACAGGCCGCACGACCAGTCGGGGACGGGATAATAGCACCACCCGAGACATGTCATCCAAAGGTGTATGCATCCCGCCGATATCGTCTTCTCCAGACTCAAAAGATGATAGCCCTTTATAGGCATCAACCCCTACTCGGGCATCATAAGTGACATAAGCCTTTGGGCCCCAGTCAAATCGCTTACCGGCTATCCCACCCTCTAGTTGCAGCTTAGTACCGGCCAATCCCGGTTTTTGGGGATATGTCTCCCGGTAGTAACCTGCACCGGCCCGCAATTGCACAGGTATACGGCCATCTAGCACACTTAAGCCCCGACTCTGCCAAGTCACCTCCGGTAGGCGCTGCAAAGTTTCCCAAGTAAAAGATGTATATTTGCGACCTCTTAGTGCAGGATGCACATCTTGCTGCAACTTAAGCTGTAGTTGATCCCGAGGTGTAGTCCGCTGCAGGCTATGATCATAAAGCAGATAACTTCCCCTGGTATCCACGGGACCCAGCCGCAAACCATGACCTTTACTGGATAATTGCCACACATCCCCTAGCCTTTGCCGGTAATCCCAATCAAATTCACTTTCCATAGTAAGCTCATCATAATTAAGGTGCCGGTGCTCACCGGAGATATTATAAGTTGCTGTTTCACTTTTCCCCTTTACCTTAATCCTAGGCTCTAGATCCCATTGATCATTGGCTAGTCCTTGCTCCGGTCGTAACCAATAGCCAGTGCCCAGCTCAACCTCGAGTCCAGGATTAAGCTGCCAAGCATGCTGCCAATCACCCTCCCAAGTAGTGATACCGGTCTTGGGATTGTACAATCGATAGACCAAAATCTCACCCTTGCCGGTATCATATCCATCGGCATAGGTATGGGAAACACCAGTACCATAACCCTTTTTCTGCATGTAATCTAGATGCAATTTGCCGTAGGACTCTGCATCACGATAGTAATTGTAAGCCATCTTAACAAACCAGCCCTCACTAGGGCTATAGCCAACCTGAGGCAGTTCAAAGGCACTTTCTCTGCCTAAGGGAATCACCAAATATGGCCAATAAAAGAGGGGGATCTTCCCTTCCCAATAGGACACATGACGGATAACCATCTTATCTCCCGGGTAAATCTCCAGCTCCCCGGCCTCTAGATGAAAGTGGGGCTCCTCCAAATCACAGGTAGTTGCAGTACCACCATGGATAAAGATATCGTCTCCCACAGTGTCAATATCGCCTTTGATATATATATCACCGACAAGACCTGTATCGGTGATTACCCCCTGGGCCTTGTCAATACGGGAAATCTGATTCTTAAAGTCATATTCAACATAGGTCCCCTGCATATACTGGTTATTCTGCTCCACCTGCACATGGCCAGTAAAATACGCAAGACTCTCCCCAGCGGCATAGCGCAATTCATCGGCGTAAATCTTTATGTCTTGGAAATGAACTTCTACACCATCATGGGCAACGACTTCCTCGCCCCCAGCTAGCACACTGATGAAGCCATCGGCCTTTATCACCACTCGGTCACTACTAGGTGTGCTGGTAGATGGGCTACTAGGCAGACCTACAGGTGGAGCCATGCCATGTGTAGACTGATTAGCCAAATCATCACTAGGTGTGTCTGTAGAAGGATTATCAGAAACACTTTGGGAAGTGAAGGGAGATGGGGTTTCAGTGGCAGATATATCTCCATCAGCAGCATAGGCAAGGGCATCTGTGGAGGTATAAACCAGTGTGGAGGCCAGGAAAATCAATATCAATGCCACACATCGCCGATTTAGGCCTAGCTTCCTCAACAACACCACCCCCAACTATACCTAGCTGCAATTGCCCTGATCCGACCTCTATTTGCCTGCCATGCTCTCCCGCTATATCTTTGTATCTGTTAAGTTTTCGCTTCAACTAAGGCAATACCTGCCGATAATCGGTGGCAAAACCTGCGCCACTTACCCACCAAAGGCAGCCAGTAAAGCGTTCTTGATTGTCTGCCCCGCCGCAGAAGCCCCATGGGTTCGATGACGCAAAATCTCTAGACCTTGACTGGCATCACCCGTTTGCATATACCAAGTAGCCAACACTACACGTAAATCGCCGTCATTTAGCTTCGGATACACCAATTCCAGCGTTGATTCCTTTTCTAAGGCCTGTTCCAGATGGCTACAAGCCTCTTCATATTGCCCAATACTAGCCGCGGCCCCGGCTAACCCCACTTGGGCCTCTGCCCCGCCGCCACCTTGCAGAGCCGCCTGGAAGTGTTCCATGGCCTGCTTGTGGTCTTCGCCACCTTCTCCCGATTGCAGATAGAGCCATCCCCATGTCATATCCAGTGCCAACACCTCCTGGGGCTCCAATTCGATGCTAGCCAACTCATCTAGATATTGTCTAGCCTTTGCCCACTGACCTGATGCTAGCTGGCGCTGAGCAGCGGCAAGCTTTTCGCTAAAGTCTCGGGGCTCAGCCCCCAGTACGATATTGACCTCACCGGCACCTTGGATACCCACTTGTACCTGCATGACGCCTGTATAGAGCTGAGCCGTCTTAGGATCTAGATAAGATATCCGCAACTCGTGGGAGCCCAAGCCAATGCCCGTAATATCAAAACCACCTGCAGACGATGTAATCACGGAAAAGCTCCGGCCCGATACACTAATCACTAGTTGCTGATTGGACAAAACCTCATCACCTAAATGCACTGTACCTCGGATAAAGCCCTTAGGCCCGCAGCCAGCTACGACGATGAATAACGTGATCATTACCAAAGCCAATTTGGGCCACTGTCTATTCAAAGGGCTACCTTGTCCTTCTGTTTTTTGGCTACCGCCACAGTCCCCCTGCACTCTTTGCATCTTCGCCGTCATGTGCCTATCTCTCCCCTAATTTGAATAATTGCATGACATCCCATGTCCGGCTATAGGTCTACTCTCTTTTGAGCCAGTATCTCCTGGCCAGCCTTATAACCCTTAACCGAGATTTGAATAGGCCCGTCCCCGAACCTGTCCTTGGCAAATGTAGCAGAAAGGTATACATGGGCCTCGGGCCACGCCCTAGCAATCGCTACATCATCTCCTCCACGTATGCCATTTATCTCCACAATAGGTGGCCCGTCTAGCTCGTCAAATGCTTTGATCAAAACCGCATAGCGACCCATTAAGAGCAAATCGGGTACCAAGACTATCTCCAACTCCTGAGAAATGGGAGGGGCAACGGGCGTAGATATTTCCACCTCCACCCGGGTATCGGTTCCTGTGGTGGTAAGTACCAACACCGATTCCACTACTTCAACTCCTGGGCTCCGTTGGTACTGCAACTTGTTGCCCACTTTCTCTAGCTCCCTCACTACCCACTGACCATTGGAGCCTTTCTCCACGAGGCGAGCTGCTAAACCCGATTGAGCAGGTATTTGTACTAATATCCCTCGCCCTACATCACTTGCTATACGCCAATAGCGGGTGCTCCAAGCCGGCAATGCCACGGGACCCTGGGGTAATGTGGGCAAGGAGGCAATATTCAAGCCAGTCGTTAGATCACTATAGCCATACCGGCCACTAGGCAAATCAAAGGCATTGGCTACTGCCCAGTCAGCCAGCATCGCATCAAGGGTAGTATCGTAACCTGCTAGATAGTCCGCCATTACACCAAGGCGGCTAGTTCTAGGGTCTTGAAAAAGCCTGCGAAGATGCCCAGGGCTGTAGTGCTCTGATAGATACAGCATGTACGCATAAGATGCACCATAATCTGCGTATCGCTGTTGCCAATCAACTAATGAGACATTGCCATATGAACGCAGATACTCATGTATGGAACCGAAATCCCAATACCTAGATGTCTGCCCGCTTACCTTCCCAACCACATAACTGCCATACATGGCCATACCCTCGGTGAACCAAATGTTATCTGGTCCGTAATTCCAATGATAGTTCCACTGTACAAGATGGGTAAATTCGTGGGTAAGGGTCTGCAGCACAACATCAAGGCCATAGCTAAGCATGCGGGAATTTATATAGATCATCTCTCGCTCATTGCTATTTGCTACTACCTTATTGCTATACTGGTTGCGGGCATCAAAGTACCCACTGACATGATCTGCTTCTAGGTCGGTGATCAACAAAGTAATCTGACCATTACCATCGATATCGGATTCGGTGCCAAAATACTCATGGATGGTGGGATAGATCACCTGCTCAAACTCCTGCACTAGAGAGGTGATCTGCCAATCGCTGACTGGGGCCCCTACCTCAACATAGATGTTAAGTGGACCCGGGGAATCACTTGATCTTGGATAGTGCAAATTGGCCGTTACTTCCCGCATGCCACTACTGCTACTAAAAAGAGTGACATAGAATTTCTCCTGTAAGGGCAATGGGGTAACAGACCTGCCCAAAAGGGAAAAAGCGACGGTCTGAACCTGCCCTATACCAGCTGTGGCACCAATTGGCACAGGGGGTATGAGGGGAGTACCACTTATGGGTGGGGAACTAGCTAAGACGATGCTCGGTAGCATTGAAAACAGGAGCACTGCAACAACCAAAATCCCGGAAAATCTGCATTTGGATATCAATTTGGAATAGGACATAACAGGGATGGCCTCCTTTTTAGTCTTAGGCAATCCCTGCCTATGGTAGACCATCCCTGGTTCTATGCATATTTACCCATTGGTATCTGCTTCCGTGGGAGCAAGCATCGTTTAGCGGTGCCAGACTAAGAGCCCTACACCTAAACCACTAAAGAGCATGTTGCTAAGCCAAGCAGCTATTAGTGGAGGTAGCATGCCATTGGCCCCTAAGGAGCGGGATATCGAGGTAACCACATAATACAAAAACATGATCAAAAGGCTCAAGATAACCCCTAACATCTTGCCACCCCGGCCAAAACGAAAACACAGAGGAGCACCCAAGAGAACGAAAACAAAACTGGCAAAGGGCAACCCTAGCTTCAAGTGGTAATCAACGACAAAATCATCCACGGAGAGTCCACTTTGCTGGAAAAGATCAATATACTCCCTTAACTCCCCACGACTCATCTCGTTTGTTGTCTTCTGCTGGCCAAAAAATCTTTCCGGGCTACCTATTAGGGGCAGTTCCATATACTCAAAACGAGCCTGACCTTTGACAAACCCATCTTCATCTAATTCCTGTACCATGCCATCTTCTAGTTGCCACACACTCTCTCCATAGTATCCTGTAGTGGCTGTAATTAGGCGGGGATATGGCCCGGCTTTGATATCATAGACCATGATCTTTTGCAGGCGCTTGTTGCGACTATCTACCTTTTCTATATAGAAAAACCGTTCATCGGGGTCACGGAAAAACACCTGTTCATCTACGGAAGGCGGAGCATCGGCGAAAACTATGCTGCGAATCAAATTAGCTTCCTTGTGATTCATCTCAGGAACTAAGCTTTCATTGGCCCAATAGACTACACCACTTACCAATAGCCCTAATCCCAAGACAGGCATTAGGATTCGCAGTATACCCAGACCCGCCATCCGCATGATGGTTAGTTCATTGTCTTTAGCCAACCGTCCCAAAGCCAACAATGCAGCAAAGAGCACAGCTAACGGTAAAGTCAAGACTATGATAGAGGGGAGCTTATAGCCTAGAAGGCGTAACACCGTCATAACTGGGATCTTCTTGATGAAAACCAGATCCATTAGGTCAAAAAGATACCCACTGAGCAAAATGATAGTAAAGCCCCCGATACAAAGCAACAAAGGGCCTAAGATCTCCCTCATAACGTAGCGGTCTAGTAATGTCATCGGGCCGTTGTTGGCTGTCTGCAGTTTCCAACTGGTGATAATATCTCCCATGCCCCTTCCCTTCCCGCTAGGGGAAAGTGCCAGGCACCCTCCCAACTTTAGAGCTGACCCTTGGCTTCACTGAAGCCGGCTCTTAGCAACTATTATGCTAGAACCTCCAAGCAACGCCCATGGCATGAATACCATGATAATCGCCTCCAAGGTAGGCATATTCCATTCGCCAGCTATCTATATCCATCCCGGCACCCCAAGTCCAAGCTTCCCAGTCGTTATCGATTCCCCGCTGCAAACCGCCACGAAGGGCAAAACCTGCTGGGAGCCTATATTCACCACCTAATCGCAAGGATCTAGCATGTAGGCGATTCGGCAGATCATATCCATCAAGGGCCAAAGTAATCTGATCATTTGGTCGGAAGGCAAAACCTGCCGTGATGGTGCCTCTTGCGTTTGGGCTTTGACTTGTGGTACCCCCGTCACCAATAAGCCTGTATGCATCAAGCACAGTAATTCCAGCCCGCCACGCATCGGAGATTTTCACCATACCTGCCACATCTCCGGTCCACTCGGAGATGTAAGCTTTGGCAGTGGCTCCCCGCTTCCTGCTGTAGTGAATACTACCCCCTAGAAATACACGTTCACCCGCGGCTTTGGCTAGAGCATAGCTAAAATCGTGGATTTCATCATAGAGTATAGCTTCAGGACTAGCCACTGGGTTGAGCCTGCCATAGTACCAAGTCAAAGCCCCGGCACCATAGCCACCATCACGTTCTAGGTAGCTAATACAAGTCTCGTAGCTATCGGCCTCATCCACAGGTAAAGCAAGGGTAGCGTTAATTGAAGACTCGTTTATCTGCATGAGGCCAGCAGGATTCCAGAACACTGCAGCCCCGTCATCAGCAACTGCCGTATATGCCCCACCCATACCAAAGGCCCTTACGCCTACGAAAGCGGCTGCCATATTGCTATAGCCTAACACAAACACAATTACCAACAGTCCCCAAAGCCAGTCTGTTTTTCTATAGTGCCATGTATGTCTCCATACCATAGCAGTAGCCCTCCTTTGCTACTCCCTCTTCAAAGCTGGTGAAAGACACCTCGGGCCACAATTTAGGCCATGAACTGGCTAGATAGATACCTTAAAATTGACACCCAAAATTACATGTTTGAGATCTTCAGCCGCCACTTTGATGCGCAGCTCAGGTGTTAAAAGTACCTCTGCACCTATATTAAACCCGCCCCGCAGGTACTCCGCTGCCAAAAGTGTGGTGGGCATGCTAGTATTTTTGACTCCTTTGTCCACTGTCACTGGATTCAGCATCTTGCTTACACCTATAAAGAGCCCATCATAGGCTTTGGTTCCAACACCCACATGGCCCCTAAGACCTGCCCCGGGTAGCCGCTTACTAGCCACCATATAAAAGGACTCATGGGCCAATCCCACCGCCACACCGGGAAGATTACTTGTCTCCCCAATTAACAATGCCTTAGCATGGGGTCCTAGATAAGTACCTTCTCTTTTTGTATAAACACCAAGCTCGATACTATCTGTTAGTCCATAGGCCAGACTACCAACGCCCCGCTCATCTTCTAGGTGATACGCGAAACTCAACTCACCTGCAGTCAATGCATCGGCTGTAGGTACCTTGATCAAACCGGAAGGCCCCAAAACAGTTGTACCGGCGACTGCTCCAGCCGAGAAAGTCAACAAAACAACCACACAAACAAACCATGACAATAGACGCTTCATACAGTTGCCCCCTATATAGTGCCGCATCTCGTATTACATATTCTCTTGTCTCTCGGTCCTAGGAATTGTGCCGCCGCCCTTCCTTGGGAATACCTTCGCAAGGACCCACAAAGACCTACATTGATCCCCTATTCGCTAGCAAAGCAGGGTTTTCCTGTCCATGGGCTGCTAGTGAAATCTACCATATCCCTCGTTCACCTTCAGGCTACTTGGCTCCCTCCAACCCTCCCGAACAAATCAAAACCCCACATAGATGGGTAGCGTGTTGTTTACCACAGCTGCAACTTTCAGTAGGAGTAGCACTGTCTAGTAATGCTTTACTCTTTGCTAAGCAAACGCTTCACCTGCTCCTCTAGCTCCTTGATCCTGTCCATCAGCTCCGGTATTCTCCGCTGCATAGCAATCATCCGCATATTCTCTTTATGGGGCCGGGCTGGAAATCCTGACACAAAAGACCCCGGAGGCAAATCCCCTGCCACCAACCCCCTAGCAGCCACCACCGAACCGTCACCTACGGTCAGGTGTCCGGCAACCCCCGATTGGCCGGCAAGTGTGACCTGGTCCCCGATGATGGCACTGCCAGCAATACCCGTCATAGCCACAAGCAGGCACATCTCTCCAAGCTTTACATTATGACCGACTTGCACTAGGTTGCCAATCTTGGTCCCCCGGCCAATGACTGTAGAACCACAGGTACCCCTTTCTATGGTTGCATTAGCCCCGATTTCCACATCATCTTCAATAATCACAGTCCCTATATGGGGCACCTTCACATGTTTTTCTGGCAGTGTCACAAACCCAAAACCATCTTCACCGATGACTGCCCCCGCATGGATAATGGCCCGTTTACCAATCTGCAGATGCTCCCGTATGCATACATTGGGATACACCAAGCAATCCTCACCCAAACTAGTCTCGGCACCTATGTAAACACCACCCATAAGGATAGTGCCGCTGCCAATCTTAACCCCCTGCTCTATGACCACCTGTGGGCCAATAGCCACGTCATCACCTATCTCCGCAGTGTCATGGACCACTGCACTAGGGTGAATACCTGCCATAGTCACCGGAGGCCATGCAAATGACCTTAGAACCTGGGCAAAGGCGAGCCTGGGATTAGCCACCTTAATGTGGGGGCGCCCTACATCGTCTGCATTTTGAGGGACAATTAAAGCAGTGGCCTTGGTTGTCTCGATATACTTGGCTAGCACCTTAAGATTTTCCGCAAAGGCAATCTCCCCGGATCCCGCCTCGGCAATAGGCGCGACCCCCTCGATGATTAAACTACCATCCCCTACCAGTTCCCCGCCGATGATTTTCGCTAAATCATCTAGTCTCTGCAATCTCCTCATCTCCCAACTTCTTTTGACTTCATAGAGAAAAAAGCGAACCGGTATCCCCGATCCGCCATCTAAACCCGGTACTAATTATGCTAACCCAAGCCCTATTTCAACGCTTTGACAACTTCAGGGGTAACATCGATACCACCATGTCTTACACTTTCCTTGTATACAACTACACCGAGGTTTTTCTGTTTCATGATAGTTGCCAAGGCACTATCGATTTCTTTCTCCAGCTTACCTTCTAGTTCCTGCTTGAGGCTCAAATATTCCGTCATTAGTTCCTTTTCTTTGGCCTTGCGCCCTTCTTCATCTAGATTGGTCTTCTCTTTTTCCAGCTGTTCTTGGAGTGACCCGTATTTGTCTGCCAATTGTTTCTCGTAACGTTGAGCCAAAGGACTTTGGGCTATGACCGCGCCTAGATCGATTACCCCTACACCACCACTGCCCCCAGGCCCCATAAACGACTTGGCTCCCCAAGCTGCTAAGGCTACAACGGCAATAGCCCCTACTACGACCCACCAGGGAGTCTTTGACATACCCATCCCTCCATCTCTTGCACTCTGCTTCACCTACGCTTCACCACGTAGCATATCCAATACTTGGTCTGTTAAATCAATTCCCTGGGTATAGGTCCGACTAGCGTCTACCACCACCGTTAGGCCTCTTTGCCGAGCGATCTCGCCTATACTCATCTCGATATCCCCTTGAATCGCCATGGCGATGGCAGCACGCCGCTCCATAAGCTCCTGCTTATCTCGCTCCCAGATGGTTCTAGCTCTAAGCAGCTCTTCTTCTAGGCTATTCATGGCTCCTGTATCAAGCACCAGATCACCAGCAGCTAGCTGCCACCCCATACGTTGGAATCCCTCTACCAAACTCTCATCCTGCACCACTTTCGCTGCCTGCAAGGCCCTTTCCCCATCTTTGTCATCGGTCCTTTGCCCATCAGGCTCCCCAGACAAAAAAGGCTCAACTGTCAACTCAAGCAGACGGCTTTCGTCTATAGCCTCTTCCATCAATTGCTGGTTATATGAGAGCATCTTAGCATAGGCATCTTTTTCCGACTTTTCCGCCAAAGCCCTGAGCTTCCCATTGTACTTTTCCTCCACTCGGGCGGCTTGCCTTTCAAACTCTGCCTGCAAGCCATTAATCTCGGCTAGAAGCAAATCTGCCTCTGTTTGTTTAAGGGTTAACATGGCTAGCTTCACTTGGTGCTTCAAGATCTCTTTCTGTGTCTGCCGACCAAGCTCGGCTATTTCCTCAGCAAGGGCTTGCTCCAGTTGATCTCTCTGTTTTTTAAAATCAGCTGATGTCTGTCGCCGCAAAGTCTCCCGATACTCCTCACTCTGCCTCTCGGCCGACCTCCAAATGGCTGCTAATTCGTCAGACTGTGCCACCTTAGGATCAACACCCTGGATTAGCCCTTGCAGCACCGGAGACTCCAGGCCATCCACCTCAGCTTGACGGGCTAGTAGCTTCACATAATCCCACCACTGTCCCTCACGGGCTCTGAGCTCGTCATCAATGGCCACAAGCTCGTCGTATTCCTCGTGATGCTTCTCTAGACGGGGCATATCAACCAGACCTACAGCCACCCGCCCTTGGTTCCCGGTATATCCAACCACTTGTTTACCTGTTGCCAAAAGGCCGGGATTAGTCGTAGAAAAGCCCAATAGTATTGTAAAAACAATGGCAAGTAAACCTATTCGTCTCCAAGCCTTTTTTGGCCATCGATTTGGCGATTTCTCCCCAGGCAGAAATAACATTTGCCCACCCCCTTTCCATAGAACTAGATCTAGCTTCCCAAACAAATAGGGCGAGGGTACTGACCCGCCCCCGCCCCGTATGGCAAAATGCACTTCACCAGTTATTTGGCCATTGGGTTTATTTGCCCGCCATTAAGTCCTTCAAAACTACATCGGTGAGATCCACTCCACCATAAATAACCAACCCATAGGTATTATCCAAAACAATTGTAATGCCTCGGGCATCGGCCACCTCTTCAATACTGGCCTTGGTCTGGGCCAGCAAGGGGGCAATCAGTTCCTGCTTTTTCTGATCCAGGACAGCTTGATACTTATTTTTCAACGCCTGGGCCTCTTCTAGCTTCTTGTTTTCATCACCATTAGGCAGTTTAGCAATCTCAGCGTCGAGCTCCTGCTGTAGTCTATCAGTTTCCTTTGTCAAAGGCTCCCTGACAGTGGGCTCCACAAATTCTTTAACCAAACGTTCTGAATCAATGTAACCCACTACGGTATTCTGCTGAGCACGGGTTAAAGACATAGAAGCTCCTAGCACGATCATGACCAGAAGTACTCCTATACCTCCTAAGATGGCAATGCGATTCTTACCAGCGATTTCTTTAATCAACTTAGCTCCTCCCTTTCCCCCAACCTACATAAATAAAAATAACTGGGTGCATGTCAATTTGCATACAAACGCACGCACCCATTATATCAACGCCTGTTTATGCCCGCAAGCAGCAATCCTGCTCTGTTCTGCCACAAATTGCTCATCCCACAGGCCTGAAACCCAGCTGCACATTTGCGGGTTAACGTGTTAGAAAGTCTGACCGAGGCTAAAGTACGTACGGCCACCTTCCTCACCAATCCCATAGTCAATGCGAATAACACCGATGGGTGTATCTAGCCGCACTCCGAGACCATATCCCTTATGCAAATCACTGAGGCGCATACTCTCATCGCTCTGCCAGGCATTACCAGCATCAACAAAGACTACACCATGGACGGCCTTCATGACAGGGAAGCGGTATTCACCATTGAGTATGATGGCTTTTTCGCCAATGAATTCGCCATATCTGTAACCCCTCACCGTCTCCGATCCACCAATATAAAACTGCTCTTGCAGAGGTGCGTCTCCGGTGATCAAGCCTGTATTGACCCTGAATGCAGCGCTTTGACCATTACTACCTACATGTATATATTTGCTCAAGTCAGCTTCATACTTCATGAAGTCACTATCGCCACCTAGTACATAGCCACCCATTTCCACAGAGAGCCGATTCTTCATACCCAAAGTGGGGAAAAACGGGTGATCGGTGGTATTTGTTACTGTCTGTAGCCTTAAGCTCCGAGTAGTTCCATCCTCACCCTGAAAATCCTCGATGCTCTTACTATCTTTTTCATTCAGTTCAAATTTCGTATTCTCGATCTTAAGGCGCACTGAAGCATTAGTATGCTCATTTAGAGGCTGCCCTAAGGTTACATCGCCACCGGTGCTATGAAGATCATACGTGTTCTCGAATTTGTCCTTTCGCTTAAGACTTGAGCGATTATACAAGTTAAATCCCATGAACATGCCATTTTCGTTGACGTATGGCTCATAAAAGCCTACATCGTAATTGTTCCTCTTTTGGCCGAACTCCCAACGTACGTTCACTCGCTCGCCACGACCGAGGAAGTTTTGATCTTCTACCTCAACGTAACCAATGAACCCTTCATTACTGGAATATCCAGCGCCTCCACCAAAGACCCCGGTCTTACGCTCCGTAACCTTTACAATCAAATTCACCTTGTCGGGATCATCGGTATCTTCAAAATCTCGACCTACCTCGTCAAAATGACCGAGCATGAGCACTCGACGCAAGCCTTGGTTAAGGGCCTTCATATCCAGGATATCCCCGGGTTCAACCTTTAGCTCTCGTCTGATCACATAATCCTTAGTCTTGTCATTGCCTGTAATGATCACATCTGCAATCCGAGTTTCATTGACAATAATCCTGACTTCACCGGATGGATTGACCACCACATCGTCTACTCGCACAGGCATGTTGTATTCCTCAAAAGATTTATCAACTAAAACCCTAACATCGTTATATAGTTCTGTTACATTCAAAATCCGCCCGGGGCGAGTATCCATATATCCCTGCAATTCTGTAACAGGCAAAACATCATTGATAATCTGCACTTGGGTTACTACAGGGTTTTCCACCACGTGGAAGACTACCTGCAGGCCCTTTGTACCCTCGGCAAAACTAGCCCTCACATCAAAAAAGTAACCTGTCTCGGCTATGTCTTGCAGATCTTGCTGGATCTTCTCCTCACTTACGGGTTCTCCCACAACTGTATGGGTAATATGATCCCGGATCAAAGACTTATCCACGCGATTATGCCCCTCAATCATAATTTCTCCTACCAATGGATAAGTCGACTCTCCTACCTCTGCTGCTCCAACGCCAGGGGTTCCCAGCATCAGACAAAGGACGAGCATAACCCCGATGATGAGTCTTTGCCGCATTCTCCTTTGCAATCCCTACACCCTCCTCACACAACTTCCATCAACATGGTCGACGGACTTCCCACAGTGCTCACTTCACGGATATTTCGACTCTGGAACCCCTGAATCCTTCCCAATTCCCTTCAGCAATTGGTGCTAGGGGCACCGACATTGCCCTTAGCTTGCAGTAATTGCCCCACTTACTAGCAAATGCCAAGACCAAGGCTCTCACTTGCTTCTACACCCACAATTAAATCCCATGCTTTGGCTAGTATGCCAATTTTTGCAGGCCCTATACCCCTAACCCCAAACCTAAGATGACTATACTAGTCATTTATTATCCCTATCCCCATGACTAGGTGGGATGATGAGAAAAACCCCTAAGATCGCAGCTCCCTGTCGCGTTTTAGGGGGTTAATATCAGAGACTACTTCTTCCCTTAATCACCAAAAGAAGAAGCTGTTGCCCTCATCGGTTAGTTCACCTTGGAACTCGCTTTCAGATTCGTCTTCGTAATCCTGCTCTTCGTCGCCCTCCAAATCTAAGTCATCAAAAGGCCCTTCATCGCGACCTCGGACAGTGATCTCAAAACTAGTCTGGCCTTCAATCACATATCTAGTAGGAAGCGTCACCCGGACTGGTTCGGTCCCATCTTCATTCCACGGGTTGTATTTTCCAGATTCAGCCTTGCTCCCATTACCGTTATCGGCACTTGGCTGCCCGTTTGCCTGCTCATCACCGGCACTGGCGCCAGACTCCTTATCGGTTTCGGAAGACCCAGGCATTGGCAGGGGCTCGATGACATAGGTGTCATAGTAAGGAATATATTCCATGACTATCTCGTGATGTTTCTCCCTTTCCAGAACTGTCTCCAGCAATTTCTCCAGGCTATCTGCACTAGTAGGCGGCTCCATCGAAACATCCATGTCTGTTTTCTTAGTCTCTTGATGGGCTATGTCATGAAAAGGTGTGATCTCCGGGAATAGGTATCCCATACCTCCGCCCCTTACAGTCACATGGATTACGCCCCTCTCAGCCGTCTCGGGGATAGCCAGCTTCAAGATTTTCGTTTCCCGCTGGCCCCGATAGGGTCGGATCACTACTTCTACATCTACCATCTCTCCTGGCAAAGCCTCGGCAACAGTAGGTGTAGCTTTTTCAATGAACGCAGTGCGCCTAGCGCCTTCGATCTGGGCTGTAATCTCCACGGAATCAAGCTTAATCGCCTGGAATTCATTATCATTGAGAAGCTGCAAAGTTTCGAGGACCTCTGCCAAGGATACGGCCGATATATCTATAGGACTAAAAAACATGTTATCCCTTACTAAGGGCTGAGGTAACCCCTGACCAGATATCTGGTAGACAATCCTGGAGGTACCACTCCCAATGCGATCGATACCTTGGTCAATCCCCTGCAAAGCAGCGGCTGATACCAGTGACACCATAAGCCCGGGGTCATTGGCAACTTGGGCCCTAAACTCCCTAGTAGTTGCTAGGTCCTTATCGGTTACCTTCACCTTCAGATCCACAGTACTTGGTAGCCTACCCAAATGACCGGCCACACCTGCACCACGATCCTGGGTTAGACTACCCACAACATCCATAGGTACCCCCAATTTAAATGGCATGGAGAGACTATTTACTGTCGTATAGATATAGGCGGTAGAGACAAATAGGTCTACAGCTCCCCTGTTCATAAAGGGGTGTCCAAATCCCACAAAGTCATTGTTATCTCTGTAAGTCACAGTACCTAACGCCATTACCCCTACATCGCCTTGGACTAATTGCACGCCAAAAGCACTACCAGGCTCGATTTTGGCAGTCGTTTTTGATTCTCCATCTATGGCGCCTGCAGAAGTCCCAGTTACGGCCATAATGCTCATTCCCAGCGGTTCTAGGAAGGCGGCAAGGCGCTGCCGGGCCCTATCATCCATACCTCCCACCAATAAAGGAGTGGCGGCGGGAGTAATCTGGAGGTGACCATCGGCATACAAAGCCTGGGATTTATCTCCTTGGGGGGTAGCGATACTCACCCTTTTCACAAGATGGTTAGCAACCATGCGGGTATCTCCCTGGTTATCGCCCTCACCATCGGCCCAATGCCACGTTCCCGTGGAAGGCTGCCAAGCAGTCACGTCCTTTTTTAGATGCAATAGATCCAACATGGGCCCGATAGGAGTGACCATACCCAAACGATGATCGGTCAGATCGAAAGTATAGCTTATGGCCCCAAGTAGCCTACCGTTAATGTACACAGGGCTACCGGACATCCCGGAGGCAATGCCACCCATGCGTTCGATTACATCTCCGCTTACTTGCACCAGAACCAAATGCTTGACGGTCTCTTGACCAGCTAGCACCCCTAAAATCTCCACCTGGAATTCTTCTATTGTTGTACCTACAGCCACGGTCTTGCCTATACCCTTCATCCCAGGCCGTAATTCGCCTAAGGGGAAAATATCCCCCAGCTTCGCAGTGTCAGTGGGGCTACCAAGGGCCTCTTCTGCATAGGCCCGGGTGCCACCCAATAAAGACCATCCGCCTAGAACTAGGGTCAGTATAACTAGGATTAGCACAAACGCTCCATCCCTTGTCAATCGTCTCAAAAGCAAAACCTCGCCTTCTCATTTGCAGCCCCTACTAGTATGTTCCCCCACTAGCCCAAACCAGTAGGGCATTGCTTACAGGTCGGGGCTGACCATCTGATGGAGCATTGAGTACAACATCCCGTACCACCATGGTAGAAGACCCGCCACCATCAAGGTTCATGGCATCAACGGCGCCTAAGTCCCCGAGCAACTCGGCTAGTTCCAATAGGGTCATACCGATACTAATGTTATTTTGCCGCCCATTTACCGTCACAAGCAACAATTCGCCGGAAGCAGTGATGCCGAGGGCAGTTCTAGGTGCCCTCCCCCGGGTAATATCTGCTTGGAACTTCTCCATCTCGGCTGTAATATCTATCTGTCCCGCTCTTAGTAAGCGGGGTCCTCCACCGAGGGCATGCAACACATCCTGATTAGGCCAGTCGGGTACCAAAGACCATGTGGCGACAATAGAATCTCCAACTTCCAAGCTGCGTAACCATTCAGCTGCTTTGCCATGCCCAGAAAGCACATACCCGGTCCTTGGTATTATGGCATTCCCCTGCACTCGGTCTATAACCTTGTCACCATCTACTACTATTTCCCATCCGTAGATATTAGTCCCGGTACGCATGGAGTCTTCCGAAGTATATACAATCAGTTCATCAGCAAGGCGACGACGATTGGTGCCATCAATAGGCCAAGATTCTCTAGATGAATCTCCATCTCCGCTCCAAATCTCTACTTCATCCTCATCTTGCCCCGGGGGCCACACAGGTAAAACCCTTTGAACCTCTCCGACAACCGCCACATTATCTATAAGAAAAGTCCCATCTGTTTTGATGCCCATAGCCGTCCTGTTAAGATATGGCGGACTAATAAGTTTGCCATCAATCATTACCATGCCCAAGGGACTACCATCGGAGGCAAAGTATATTCCATTGACAGCGGCGATGGCTCCATAGCGATTGGCCAATTGATGCACTGCCTCTTTCCCATTTGCTGCCATGCGAGGACCCACCTTCACTCCGGGCTGGCTGGGATCGACTCTCATATAGTTGACAAACAAAGGCCCGTTGGGAGTATCCTTCCGCCAGTGTCCATAGGCGATCCCCGGCGCCACAAAAGTTTCAAAGCCCTCACGGAAATCTTTTTTTGCTTCCACCAATAGCCTGCGACCCTGACTTACATGAAATGCCAATGGGCTAGGCACTTTATGCCGTAGCCCAAGTACTACCCGTAACCCTTTGGTAGAATCCAAGACAAGGGGTGCTACAGTGACTGTATGTAACACAGAGTCATTGACTTGCTCATCAGTGTAAAACCCCTCACCCATCACCTGGGGTAACTCAATGATGATCTCATTGGATGACTCGGCATAATCTAGGGTATAGACTGTTCGCTCATTGAACTTAAAATCCACAACGATCTTATCATCTGTGGTGAAATACAGGAAATTCTCAAGGGTAACAGGACTTGCTTGCATGGAGGCGGCAGCGGCCATACCTCCTGGTTGTATCGACAGAGCTAGCAATATTGCGACGATTGCCTGCCACCGAGTAGCCCTATATCTAGCACCCACTCCATCAACCTCCTCCGAATCCTATTAGGGTATTCCTTATATACAAGGCTAACTCCTGCAGGCAAATCTAGCTTGGGCACCCCTTGTGTCCAGAAGAATTATCCCCGATAAAATGGCTAATTGTGGAAGACAGAAAAGGGATGGGAACACCCGCCCCATCCCTTCGGCAGTTGACTCATCAAAGGACTAGAAATTCATGGTCAAGCCCACATACAGTTTACTTTCCATTTGGGACATAAGATTTTTCACAGCGGGGTTGTTTTGCTCATACCCCACATTTTTCCATCCAAAAGTAAGTTCAGCCCCATCGGCCAGTGATACACCAACCTCAGGATTAAACAGGTAGTCACCACTATCCAAATCATAGACGGTGCCCAATTTCCACCGATAGATTAGCGACAGCTCTTGCTCTAGACCTAACATGATGTAATCCCGATCAACGCCTAGGCTGCCTTGGCGGAAAAACTGACCAGCTATTTTTAGCCCATTGGGAAGTCCATAGTCACCACCCACGGCCCAATTTGTGTAAGCATCCCCTTCCCCAGGCGTAGTAAGAGCAACCTCGGCCCAAAGCCCCAGATCACCTATGGCAGTGGCGAAATCAGCACCAACTGTGCTCACTGCCCGATAGTATCCTTGGGGCCCTTTAGGTGTCATTCGCAGACTTGGCATACGCTCCCAACCAGAAAAATACATCACAGAGAGATCCATACCCTTTATGCCCTTGCCACCCAGTTTAACCGCCCACTCCCCATCACCGCCATGCTCACTAGGGGATAATACCTTTATGTTGGGGTTGCCAGGGATGGCATCTACGCTTGGATGGAAGAAGGGCAGATAAACACCGGTTAGCTCCATGGACGGACCCCAATAGTACTGACCCTTAATGGCCCAGCTAGCTAATTTGTCGTTCATAGGATCGGTGATATCTATGGGGTTGATTACATCGGTGGGGTTAAAGCCTACTGCTGTACCCCAATTGACCCTCTGCTTACCTAATCGTAGATCATATTCCCGTGCCATGTAGTCTACATAGGCTTGATCCATCTGCAGTACTGGCCCACCCTCACGGGCCATACTGCTTTCGGCCTTAAGATTCACATTAAGGGTCACTGGATCTGTGTAATGGACAATATCCACATGTAAAGTACCATCACCAGATAGTTGCACTGGGTCCC
>JAAZMF010000077.1 GCA_012798955.1 Bacillota bacterium
GCTCCTAACTGCTACGGCAAATGGCCTTGGTCGTTAGTGCCATATAAGCCTTCTCTTTGAATGTAAGTGGCCACCGCTTCCGGCAAGAGATACCGAATGGATCTACCCTCAGCCAAACGACGCCTTAGGTCTGTGGAAGATATGCCCATCGGTGGCATCTCCAAAATATGAATTCGATCTTGAAAAGGTTCATACAACGGACCTAAGGCGGTAGCTAGCTGATCTAGACCATAGCCTGGCCTAGTAACCGCGATAAACTCCGCTAAAGATAGTACCTCTTTAGGGGCTTTCCAACTCAAGATCTCCAGTATAGCATCGGCCCCCGTGATAAAATACATGTCAGTGTCTGGCAGACCCTTCCTCAGATCTTGCAGGGTGTCCACTGTGTAAGTCACTCTGCCCCTATCTAGATCCACTCGGGAGGCTTCAAATCCAGGATTGCCCATAATTGCGAGCAAAGTCATCAAATAGCGGTGACGGGCGGGGGTCACTTGCCTTTCCACCTTATGGGGCGGAGTTCCCGCGGGGACGAAAATTATCTTGTCTAATCTGAAGGCCTCCCGAGCTTCTTCTGCAGCCACTAGATGGCCATAGTGAATCGGATCAAAAGTCCCACCCATGATACCAACCCGCCGGGCTCTGGCTTCACTCATCTTGTACCACCCTATGCCCTGATCTGCCCATTACCTGCAATCACGAATTTTGTTGATGTCAACTCATTAAGGCCCATAGGTCCCCGTGCATGGAGTTTCTGAGTAGAGATACCAATCTCCGCTCCCAAGCCAAATTGCTGTCCATCGGTAAACCGAGTGGAAGCATTCACATAGACCGCGGCAGCATCCACTTTTTCCTGGAATATCTTGGCATTAGTATAGTCGTTGGTCAAGATCGCCTCAGAGTGACCTGTACTATACGTCTCAATGTGAGTCAGGGCCACTTCTAAGTTATCTACAATCCTAATAGCCAGAGCTAAGTCTAGATATTCCGTCTCCCAATCTTCCTCTGTGGCTACCTCCAGTCCAGACAATATCTTCCGAGACTCATCACAGCCCTTGAGCAGGACACCTCGCTCTAGAAGCTCAGGTCCTACCACAGGCAAAAACCTAGGGGCCAGATCCTTGTGTACCAATAGCGTCTCCACGGCATTACAGACACCGGGTCTTTGACATTTAGCATTGATAACAATATCCCGAGCCATATCGAGTGGGGCGTTATAATCCACATAAATATGGCAATTGCCCTCTCCCGTTTCAATTATCGGTACTGTTGCGTTTTCCCGGATAGTGCGAATCAACCCCCGACCACCCCGGGGAATCAGCACATCTATCAAATCAGATTGCTGCATCAACTCCAAAGTAGCCACACGATCAGTACTCTCGATAATCTGAATAGCAGTCTTGGGTAAACCGCTACCTTCTAGAGCTTTGGTCATAACGTGGACAATGGCTACATTGGAATGTATGGCCTCAGATCCACCCCTTAAGATCACAGCATTGCCGGATTTTAGGCAAAGCCCCGCGGCATCCACAGTAACATTTGGTCTCGCCTCATAGATGATACCAATTACACCTAAAGGCACCCGCACCCGGCCCACTTCTAGTCCATTGGGGCGACGGGTCATAGCTATTGTCTCACCGACGGGATCCGGCAAGGCCACAACTTCCCTTAGGCCATTGGCCGCGCTCTTAAGCCGGGCTTCATTGAGGGTTAAGCGGTCAATCAATGCACCAGATATACCTTTAGCCTCGGCCCCGGCCACATCCTTGGCATTTGCCTCCAGGATAACACCTTTATGTTCATCCAAAGCTGTGGCCATAGCCAAAAGAGCCGCATTTTTCTCATCGGTGGAGGCATTGCGTAGCAGTCTAGCCGCCTCCTGGGCCGCTAGGGCCTGGGCCCTTACCAAACTATCCCCATTGCCTTTATGCACATACCTCACTCCTCGGAAAAAAGTACTAAGTTATCCCTGTGAATAACCTCGTCATAGTCCTTGCGATCAAGCAATTTGTCAATGGCATCAGAGCGATGGCCCTTGATCAGTTCTATCTCGTCGGAGGCAAAATTGCTCAACCCCCGGCCGATTTCCCGTCCCCCAGTATCAATTACAGAGACTAAATCTCCCGCGGCAAAACCACCCTGAACCTGGGTAATACCGATGGGCAATAGGCTTTTGCCGGCCTCAAACAATGCTCTCCTAGCACCATCATCCACAAAGATGCGGCCCTGGGGTCGATGGTAAAAAGCCAACCACTGCTTTCTGCTATTTAGGCGATCACTCTCCGGCAAAAACAGAGTTCCTACCGATTTGCCCGCTACTACATCCTGGATAATCCCAGATTGACTACCTTGAGCGATAATCATAGGTATCCCCGATTTACATGCGATGCGGGCCGCCTGAAACTTAGTCATCATGCCGCCGGTTCCCCGGGTACTGCCGGCACCGCCGGCCACTGATGCAAATTCTTCAATGCTAGTTATCACATCAATCAGTTTGGCTGTGGAATCCTGGCGGGGATCCGCGGTATAAACTCCATCTACATCAGATAAAACCAAAAGCAAATCTGCCCCCACCAAGGCGGCAACCAACGCAGATAGGGTGTCATTATCCCCAAACTTGATTTCATCTACGGCGACGGTATCATTTTCGTTGACGATGGGTACTACACGGTAGCGCAAAAGTTCCAGCAAAGTGTGGCGAGAATTCAAATAACGGGTTCTACTATTCAGGTCTTCCCGAGTCAGGAGCACCTGGGCTACTACTTGCCCATATTCGGAAAAGAGTTTCTCATATACTTGCATCAGTAATCCTTGACCCACTGCGGCTACTGCCTGCTTAGCAGGTAAAGTTGTAGGTCTTTGGGTAAAACCTAACCGACTAATTCCGGCACCGATGGCACCGGAGGTAACCAGGACTACCTCCATGCCCCGGTTGCTCAAATCTGCTATTTCCCTCACTAAAGAATCCAAGCGCTGTAAATTCAACCGATAGGTGGGATAGGTAATAGTGCTGGTCCCCACTTTGACCACTAGGCGATTAACTTTCCGGAAGACACTCGCTTCGCATCATGAATCAGCAATGCCCCCTTTATTGGCTTTCTTTTTTGATGGTCGGTATAAAACCACTACCTTACCAATCCTTTGAACTACCTCTGAATTAGTTAGATTCGCCAAAGCCATAGCTAGTTCCTCGGGATCTTCATCGATATTTGACAGCAAACGAATCTTAATCAGTTCCCGAGCCTCAAGGGCTTCATCGATTTGCCGGGTAAGACTGTCACTTACTCCGCCCTTTCCCACCTGGATAATGGCTGTCATATCATTGGCGAGTCCCCTAAGGTGTGCCCGCTGTTTACTAGTTAATGCCACCACTTCATCCCATCCTCACATAAGATATTCAAACTCCCACTCCCCAAGTCTAACTATGTCCCCATCTTCAACTCCAGCCTCAAGCAAGGCATCGATAACACCAATATCCCTGAGCATCCTCAAAAGCCATCGCAAAGTCTCAGGATTATCTAGATCGTGTCGCTTCAAGAAGCGCTCAAGGCCTTCACCAGCTACAACAAAGCCCTCATCGGTTTGAGTCACAGTAAACTCCTCCAAAGGAGCCTTGTGCCGTGGGATAGTGATCAAGATGGGTTCTTCCCCGCCTTTTGGTCGGGCCCTTGCCTCTGTTTCGGCCTCAGTCTTTACAGGCTCAAGGGCCTGGAGTTTATCCCACATTCTATAGATAAGCTCAGGCACTCCTTGGCGAGTTACCGCTGATATCCCCAGAACATCGGCTTTGGTCGCGGCCACCAGTCTCTGCAGATTGGCTTCACTACCCGGCAAATCAAGCTTGTTGCCTACTACTATATAGGGCGTTGTTGCCAATTCTTCACCAAATAGTTGGAGTTCCTCTCGGATTAGTAAAAAATCGTCCACAGGATCTCGACCTTCCATGCCCGAACAATCCACTACATGGACCAATAGGCGGGTACGTTCTATATGGCGAAGAAAATCATGGCCTAACCCTACACCGGCATGGGCACCCTCAATGAGACCCGGTATATCAGCCACAACAAAGCTCTTGCCTGCCTCAACCTGTACCACCCCTAAATTCGGTGCTAAAGTGGTGAAAGGGTAGGCAGCAACCTTCGGTCTGGCCGCTGATATGACCGATAGCAGTGTAGATTTGCCCGCATTAGGGTATCCCACTAACCCCACGTCCGCGATTAGCTTTAGCTCTAGTCTTAGCCAGCGGGATTCCCCTGGCTCACCTCGTTCGGCAAAGGTGGGAGTCTGCCGCGTAGGCGTGGCGAACACCGCATTACCTCGACCACCCCTACCCCCTTCAGCCGCCAAGAGCTGATGCCTCGGATCAGTTAGATCCGCCAAGACCGCATTGCTTTCATCATCATGCACTACTGTGCCCGGTGGCACCGATACGATGAGGTCCGGAGCATTGCGGCCATGTTGCTTACTACCTCTGCCATCCTGACCCCTTTCCGCCCGATAGTGCCCCCGATAACGAAAATCCAGTAATGTAGCCATTGAGGGATCCACTGCAATAATCACATTGCCTCCTCGGCCTCCATTGCCCCCATCGGGCCCACCAGCCGGTATGTACTTCTCCCGGCGAAAACCCACACAGCCATCACCGCCATCACCGGCACTCACGAAAATCTTTGCCCGATCCACAAATTGCATATACCATCACCTCCCTGGTATACTAAAGGCCACACCCGCTAGCATCACACCGGGTGTGGCCTCCTATGCTTCGCCCCATCAACTTAGTAGATACCTGTGACACGACCGGCAGCTAAGCTAAGGGCGTGAATTACTAGGCAGTAATCGTGCCATTTTCGGGTGAAACACTCACCTGTTTCTTACTCTTCCCCACCTGTTCGAAACTTACATACCCATCAACTCTGGCATATAGGGTGTCATCGCTACCTTTACCCACATTTAGTCCTGGGTGGATCTTAGTACCCCGCTGCCTGACAAGGATGGAACCAGCACTTACAAACTGCCCATCGCCCCGTTTCACACCCAGCCTCTGGCCAATACTATCTCTACCATTACGGGTACTGCCGCCACCCTTTTTCCTGGCAAATAACTGCAAATCTATTCGCATATTGCGCACCTCCTTAAACTCCGATCTCGCTCACTTCTATAAAATCACCGTAATCAGTTTCTATAGCCTGTAAACCCAGTAACATAGTATTCAAAATCGTACTCGTCACAATCCCATTGCCCTTGCCTGCCAATATTCGGCACTCGAGGCTGCCATCACTCATCTCCACACTTAGCTCAGCTTTGGCCAGTTCCTCTAGACCTAATATGGCTGTCTGCAAAAGCACGGATACAGCGGCACAAACGATATCTTCCCCATGGGGAGCGAAACCTGTGTGCCCCTTAGCAGCGAAACGATGAATTTCTCCGGCTGTATCCCTGTAGATTCTGATATTAACCACACTAGCTTCCCCTAAGCGTTGATCTTCTCAATCAATAGCTCTGTGAAGGGCTGGCGGTGGCCTGTCTTTTTCCGGTAATTCTTCTTTGGTTTGTACTTAAAGACGATAATCTTCTTTGCCTTGGCAGTGCGCTGCACCCGAGCGGTAACACTGGCCCCATCAACAAGGGGTCTGCCGATCCGGGTCTCATCCCCAACTACCATAAGCACCTCATCTAGGGTGACCTCGGAGCCTTCCTCCGCCGGCAATTTCTCAACTCGGATCAAGTCACCTTCCCGTACCTTGTATTGCTTACCGCCAGTTTGTACTATTGCGTACACTCATTTTTCCTCCTCCACGCTGGACTCGCTGGAATCAGGTGGCTTCTATAAGCACTTTTTGAACCCATCCCATGCGGTTTCGATGCCTAAAGCCTGTATAGACCCAAACATCTACAGTACCGAGTTTACCACGGGGGGAAAAGACTGTCAAGACAGCATCCTGCCCTTGGCATAGGTCCTAAACACCCGAGTAATCTCCACTTTGAGCTTTTGGCCCACGTGGCGACCTGCTCCTTCAATATCCACCACATAGCCATGGAGCCGAGAGATGCCATCTTCTGGATTAGTAAGGTGGGGCTCCTCCACTTCTACATCGATGATCTGGCCCTGCTTTACGGGCATTGCCATGGCACCCAAAGCTTCTTTGCTACCGGCAAAGACAATCTCTACGTCCTCCCAATGGCGATCATCAGAGCCCCGCACGTAAATGGTCTTGCCAGTCATCTTCTCTAGCTGTCGCAAGTTGATGCCACTGGCGCCAATCAACATAGCTGCAACAGAAGGATGAACTTCGATCATTAAAGCTTCCACATCATGTTCACGGGCTATACGGGAGATCTCTCTTTCCACATTGAAAGCCAGTGTCTCTTCGGAAAGCACCCGCCCAGTTCCATCGCAATACGGGCATGCCCGCTGCAGGAAATCTCCAATGTTTTGCCTAGTCTTTTTCCTAGTCATTTCCACAAGGCCAAGGTTTGTAAAGCCCAATACATGGGTTTTGTTTTTGTCCTTTTTGACCTCTTGCTCTAGAGCGGCTAAGACTTTCTGCCTTTGTTCAGGAGATACCATGTCGATAAAATCAATCACGATAATCCCGCCAATATCCCTGAGTCGAAGCTGCCTTGCGACTTCCGCCGCAGCTTCAAGATTAGTTTTTAGTACCGTATCGGCAAGGTTTTTGCCACCAGTATACTTCCCGGTGTTAACATCTATGCTAGTCAAGGCTTCGGTCTGGTCAATCACCAGATATCCACCATTATCTAGCCAAACCTTCCGCTTTAGAGCCCGTTTTAGATCAGCTTCGACACCGTAAAAATCAAAAATGGGGATATTCTCGTCATGGTAGTAAAAAACCCGGGAGCGCAGATGGGGTGAGAGGGTATCGGCAATCTCCAGCACTTTAGCATATTCCTCCCGAGAGTCCACAATAAAACGGCTAAACTCTCTGGAAAAACAATCCCGCACCAACCGGTAGACCAGATCATGGTCTTTATACAGTAGTCCCGGAGCCTGAGTCCGCTTGGAGCTGCGCTGAATTTGCTCCCAAACCTTAAGGAGAAATTGCACGTCTTGCTCCAGTTCTTTTTCGCACTGCCCCTCGGCCAGTGTGCGCACAATCAGTCCCATACCTTGCGGCTTAAGGGATTTGGTGATTTTCTTCAATCGTTCCCGTTCTTTTTCATCTTGTATACGTCGGGATACCCCAATATGATCCACCGTAGGCATGAGGACTAGGTATCGTCCGGGAATTGTTAAGTTGGTGACGACCCTAGCACCTTTGGTTCCTATAGGCTCTTTACTAACCTGAACTATAATGGATTGTCCTTGCTTTAGGACGTCGTTTATACCCCTGGATTTTCTAGATTTGCGCTTACCGTTTTTTCGTTTACTATCGCCATTTTCGGTCAATTTAGCATAGTCGCGAGCATCGTCTACATACAAAAAAGCATTGCGCTCTAATCCAATATTTACAAAGGCGGCAGACATGCCCGGTAGCACATTTTCTACTCTTCCCCAATATATGTTGCCAACTACCCGCTGCTGAGCAGCTCGTTCAATGAATATCTCAACTACACGCCGATCCTCCAGAAAAGCTGCCCTGGTTTCCCGGCGCCCACAATTCACAATAATATCTTTGCCCATTTTGCTCCTCCTAACAATGAGCCACTTCCAAGGGAGAGGATAAACCTGCTCCCCGGGCAATAAAGAGGCCTTCGCGGTGAATTCCCAGGGAACCCTGTTCAAAGGGAAGATGCGCGGCCACTTCCTCTGGCCTGACATTTCCGTGGTTGCCGGTCTGCACCAGTAACGAGACACCACTTGTCTCCAGATCCTCCGATAAAACATCTACAGAAAATATCCACGGACGAATATCTAGTCTACGGGTTCCCTTCTTGCTTAACCGCTCTACCCAAATCGCCTCGTTATTCAATAAGTTCTGGACTTCTTGTCCCAAATTCGCGTTGTGCTCCAAATCCCCGGTCAATACATAGCTAGCCCGATCGATCACTGACATAAGGGTGGGGGTATCAGGGCTGATCTCCACCGCGTCTGTAAACTCTATACCGGTAGGCAAACACTGGTTGAGCACTGAGAGAAAATCATCGATTGCCATATCTTCGATTAATTCCAGGTCAATGTATTCCCCACTGCTAGTCACCCCTACGGCCAGTGCAGACCCGAACGCGATCTTGGCCCTAGGATTAAAACCTTGGCTATAGGCAATGGGAATCTGGCCCCGGCGCACTCCCCGTTCAATGGTGCGGGCCAAATCCAAATGTGAAATAAACCGCACAGGTGCTCCCTTGGTAAACTTCGCCCTAATCTTCATTGTAGTCGGCGCCCCCTACCCATACATTGGCCACTTTTAGCTCAGGGCACAGACCACAGTCGATGCAACCATAGCGGCAATCTGGTGTCAATTGTCCTTGATGAGCCCGCATCCATTCCTGCTGCAAAAACTCCTTACTTACACCTGTCTCAATATGGTCCCAAGGTAAAGTCTCCCCCAAATCCCGGCGCCGTAAGCTATAGAATTTAGGATCGATACCTGTGGCCTCAAAGGCCTCACTCCACTTGTCGTAACTAAAATATTCCGACCAAGTATCGAGCTTACAACCACCTTGCCAGGCCGCGAGGATCACTTCACCAATTTTTCGATCACCCCGGGCGATTACCGCCTCCAAAAAACTCCGTTCCACATCTGTCCAACTAAAGGAGATAGAACGATCTGATAGTAGTCTCCGCAGGTATTGCTGTCGCTCCCTAAGTACATCGGCAGATGTCTGGGCCGCCCATTGGAAGGGGGTGTGGCTTTTGGGCACAAAAGAGCCCACACTTACGTTTATCTTCACACGCCCCGCCTTACCTTCCTGTCCCCGGATGCGGCGCCCTAGATCTAGCACTTTCCGAGTAAGCTCATTGATACCCGCCACATCTTCTAGTGTCTCTGTGGGTAAACCGATCATGAAATACAACTTGATAGTGTCCCATCCGGAGCTAAAAGCTGCCTCAGCCGCGGAGAGCAGATCAGATTCTGTCACGTTCTTGTTAATCACATCCCGCAGGCGTTGGGTTCCAGCCTCCGGGGCAAAGGTGAGGCTAGTGCGGCGCTGCTTTTGAATCTGATCAGCAAGTCCCACAGAAAAAGAATCCAGTCGCAAGGAAGGTAGGGATATAGCAATGCCACAATCACCATATTGTATCATCAAGTCTTCGATCAATTGCCCGATATCACTGTAGTCACTAGTGGAAAGCGAAGCGAGGGAAATCTCCTCATAGCCAGTGCTACTTACAAGGGCCTTGGCTTGCTCTAGTAGTCTCTGGCGATTCCGCTCCCTTGCAGGACGATAAATCATACCTGCTTGGCAAAATCTGCACCCACGGGTGCAGCCCCGCATCACTTCTAGCATGATCCGGTCATGAATCGTCTCAACGTAAGGTACTACAAATGCCTTAGGGTAAAATGCCTTATCCAAATCTTGTACTACCCGCTTGGTAATTTTGACGGGAACTCCCGGCCGGGTAGGTGTAATCTCTTCTAATCGCCCATCATCACCATACCTCACATGATACAAACTAGGCACATAGACACCAGGAATGGCGGCTACCTCCTGCAAAAAGTCCATGCGGTCCCCCGGGCGATTACCATTTTGCCTTTGCCACCGGGCGTAACAATCCACAAGATCAACTATAGCCTCTTCCCCGTCCCCGATAACAAACAGATCAAAAAACATGGCAAGGGGCTCCGGATTAAAGGCACAAGGCCCTCCTCCCACCACAAAGGGGTGGCTATGGGTGCGCTCCTTTGCCAATAGGGGAATTCCCCCAAGATCTAGCATATTCAAAATGTTGGTATAGCTAAGCTCATACTGAAGGGTAAAACCAACCAAATCAAACTCCGATAACCCCCGGCGGTTTTCCAGACTACAAAGAGGTAACCCATGCTCCCGCATTTGCTCTTCCATATCTACCCAAGGGGCATAAACCCGCTCCGCCAGAGTGTCCATCCGTTCATTGAGGAGGCTGTAAAGGATTTTGTACCCTAAATGGCCTGTCCCTACATCGTATATATCAGGAAAGGCTAAGGCAAATTTGATGGGAGTATTTGCCCAGTCCTTACGGATCATATTCCATTCATTGCCAGTATAACGCCCGGGCTTAGCAACTCGAGGCAAAATTCGCTCCAACAGTTTTCCATGATCCATCCAAGCACTTCCTATTCTATATCCACGGAGCACGGCCTAACTTAGCCTGCTTCAACTGATATTATATCGATAGCGGATGATGGCCTGTAAAGGTGTATCGATCCCCTGCTCAAAGAAGCTACTCACCACCTCCATTTCTGTGGTAAACCCAGCAACATGGCCAGTATCATCCAGTACCAAAATAATATGATATCTCTTCGGCACAAAATGGCCCACAATATCCCCCACTGACATATCGCCATGGGCTACTAGTTGCTCCGTGGGTAAAACGCCGTTTTCATCAAGTTCTTGCTGTTTGCGGGTCAAATACCTCATAAACACATATCCGGCCATGCGTTGCTCCCGCCCGGCACCAATAAACACAAAAAAAGCCAACCCCAAAAGAGAAATACTAACATGACCATAGTATAATCCTAAACCAGCGACACAACCCATCAAAATCGCCAACGCCCTGCCCACTGCCGCCGCCCGCTCAGTAGCACGGCGGTACCCAATCTTTGATGCCCAGTACCCCCGAAGTATCCGACCGCCATCCAAAGGTAAGGCCGGAATCAGATTTGATAAACCAATAGCGCAATTGGCCTTCATGAAAAGATTATACCACAGCTCGGGAATAACCCCATATGGAGCTATCGACATTGCTAAAAGGCAAAGAAATCCATTGGTCACCGGACCAGCTAGGGCGATCATAGCCTCAGCAAAGGGATCAGGATTATGGAACCCCTCACTCCGTGCCACCCCTCCCATGGGAAGCAACTCTATGGAAGCTAGGGGCATTCCATAGGCAAAAGCCACGATCGTATGGGCCAGTTCATGGACAAATACTATACTGAAGAGAATCAAGCCATGGGGCAAGTACCCAGCTATCCCCAAAAGCAGCATTAATAAAAGAAAAAACGGATTGAGCTCGATCCGTATACCGCCCACTTGCGCAATCTGCATGGTACCAAGCCACCGCCTATCCAGCCTCGGCCCGCCTAGGCGGGATGACCACTTCCATAGATCAATATATTAGTCATGGGGTCATCGGTATGCCGGTAGCCCGTTAGCCACACTTTGAATCGCATTCATTTGAACATGATCTTGCGACGCCGCATATAGACGTTCAATAACAGCCCAATTCCTGCCATATTAGTCAGAAGCGAGCTCCCTCCATAACTAATAAAAGGCAAAGGGATGCCGGTGACTGGCATCACACCTAAAGTCATCCCCACATTAATCACAAGATGAAACAATAACATGGACACAACACCCGCGGCCAGATTAGCCCCAAATTCATCCTTGGCCAGAACCATAATTCTAAGGCCTCGCCAAAGTAGCAGTACATATATAGTTAATAACCCAAAGGAGCCCAAAAATCCCAGTTCTTCGCCGACCACCGAAAAGATAAAATCCGTATGATGGGCGGGCAGAAAATCCAGTTGTGCCTGGGTGCCCTGCATCAAGCCTTTACCGAAAAGACCGCCAGAGCCAATGGCGATCATCGATTGAATCACGTTCCAGCCGGCACCGGTTCGATCTGCATAGGGATCAAGAAACACCAAAATGCGTCCCACCTGATGGGGCGCCAAAATGGGAACCAATCCCCGCATACTGAGCCATGCTCCTAGGCTAAAAGCGCCTAGGCCGCCTGCGGCAATCCAGGCCAGATGTTTCTCCTTTGCTCCGGCCATAAACAACATCCCCATGAGCACCCCGGCGAATACCATGGCTGTTCCGAAATCTGGTTGCTTGAGAATCAACAACATGGGAATCCCCACGTGGATAAATGCAGAAATCAAATTATTGAACTGATCTATATGCTCTTTCCGCTCCAGATGCTTGGCAAGACTAATCACAATCCCGATCTTTGCAAACTCGGCAGGCTGAAGTCTTGCGGGCCCCACCATAACCCACCGTTGGCCACCGGCCACATTTCTGCCCACAAGCAAAACCGCTGCCAAACTAAAGATGGTACCCCAATACACCACTTTATGATAGCGTCCTAGAATATTATAGTCAAAAGAGCACATGCCCACCATGATCGCAATACCCACTACAACCCAGATAAGCTGCTTTTTGACATAATAATATGGATCACCTTGCGCCGCACCGATACTAGTGGCACTAGCACTACATAAGATCACGAGTCCAAAGGCGAGTAAGACACCCACTAAGAGAAGCAATGTATAATCCATATCATGGGATCGCCTTCTCAAGCCATCGCCACCATCCTACCCAATCGTTTAAGAAGCACACTACTCATCGACCTTGATCCATGGCCCGCCTCATCCGTTTCACGGGAATATTGGCGATTAGGGCCACTTGGTTGTCGGATTTGTCTAGATTAACTTCAAACCCTGTTTCTTCAATCTCCATATACTTCGAGATGACCTCTAGAAGATCTTCCTTGAGGGCCTCCAGGAGATTTGGGGAAACATTGACTCGATCGTGCACCAGTACCAATCGCAAGCGCTCTTTGGCAACCTGCTTCGATGAATCGGCATCACGGTTCCAAAGCTGCTTAAAGAAATCTATCACAACAGGTTCCCCCCTTTAACTATGGCCCATAATCGCCCTCTTTACCCGGGTAAACCAGCCTTCCTCCTCTAGGGACATAAATGGTACATCAATACCTTCAAGCCGGCGCACTATATTATTGTATGCTTGTCCCGCCCGGCTCCTCCTGTCCATTACCACTGGTTCACCCCTGTTGGTGGAAACGATGATATCCTCATCATCGGGCACAACACCCAGTAGATCTATGGCCAAAATCTCTATGATGTCCTCAATCCCCATCATATCACCTTTCCTGACCATCTGGGGTCGGATACGGTTAATAATCAGGCGGGGATCATATAGCTCTGCCGCCTCCAATAGCCCAATAATGCGATCAGCATCCCTTACAGCAGCGATCTCCGGAGTTGTCACTATTATCGCATCATCGGCACCGGCGATAGCGTTCTTGAACCCGCTTTCTATGCCTGCCGGACAATCCACGAGAATATATTCGCATTCCTCCCGCAACTCATCTGTAAGCTGCCGCATCTGATCGGGCGATATGGCATCTTTCTCCTTTGTCTGCGCTGCGGGCAACAAATGCAGATTTTCTGTACGCTTATCCTTAATTAGCGCCTGCCGCAGGCGACAATTGCCTTCCACCACATCAGTCAAATCATAGACAATCCGATTTTCCAGTCCCAACACTACATCAAGATTGCGTAAGCCAATATCAGCATCTATCAAACATACCTTGCGTCCTAAAAGCGCCAGTCCCGCCCCTATATTGGCCGCAGTAGTGGTCTTACCAACACCGCCTTTGCCACTTGTGACCACTATTACTCTCCCTGCCATCCCTTTACCTCCTTAATCCTGACTCGGACCCCACTGCCCAAAATCCGAGCCACACCAACATATCTCTCAAGGACCATAGCTATGAATTGTTATCAGGTTATTGCGTATCTGGGCTATCTCAGGCCCTTGTGGTTCAGGCGCATCTACATGATCCGGCGCTCTGGAGATGAAATGGGCAATACGCAATTGGGTGGGCAATAGCTTAAGTGCCATGACCACCGCAGCTTCCTCACCCAAGGCTCCAGCATGGGCAATACCCCGCAATGTGCCTAAGACAATAATATCACCACCGGCTACTACCTCGGCGCCGGGATTCACATCACCTAACACCACTACACTGCCGACGTGATGGACTCTCTGCCCGGAACGCAATGTCCGTCGCACAATGAGGGCATTATCCCTATTCATCTCCTGGGTCATCTTCACTTGGCTAGGCGAGCTTTGCTCCACATCTTCTTTTAAGGCCATACCGAATTCTCCCATTAACTCCTCTAGCCGCGCCTTTTCTTGGGGGCGGCACTCTCGTTCCGTTTCCTTGAGAACTATAGTGACACCTTGCCAAAAGTCCCTAGTTAAATTCAACTTCTCCTGAAGCTGGTCAAAAATCTCATTAAACTCAGCATGGGGATCTAACCAGAGAACAAGTCCATCTTTCGTCCCCTTGAAGGTCACGTATTCACGTGCCACGAACAGTTCACCACCAATTATTCGCCACACTTTGCAAGATTCGGCAAATTGCCCTTGATTCCTTCCTGGCAATTTCCTTTAAACTACTGAATTCCGTTATTCTCGCCCATTCTCATTGTCTTGCTCATGCTCGGGTTCATACTGCTTACGAAAGTACTCCTCCATAATCTGACGCACAATCGGTGCCGATGCCACAGACCCACCCCCACCATGCTCCACGAAAGCCACCACCACGATTTCTGGATCATCTACAGGGGCAAAGCCTCCAAACCAACTGTGGGCATCCCCCTGATTGGGCCCTAGCTGCACAGATCCAGTCTTGCCGGCAATTTTCACAGGATAGGGAAACCGACGAAAGGCGGTGGCACCAGTACCACCCGTTTCGACGACCTGCGTCATTCCCTTAATCACAGCCTGCCACGCCTCGGGCGAAGCCTCGAGCCTTCTAGATACCTGAGGCTCGGTTGTTTCCACAACTTCCCCTGTGGGCAGTTGTATCCTATCTACAAGATACGGGGTATAAATTGGGCCTCGATTAGCTAAACCCATATAAAAAGCAGCCATCTGTAAAGGTGTCACCAACAAAAACCCCTGGCCTATGGCTACATCCATGGTCTCCACAGGATACCACACCTGTTCAGAGCGGGTTCGCCGAGCAAAGCGCTGCCTTTTCCAGTCGGGATCCGGCACTACCCCAGTCTCTTCAGAAGGGTACATAGGAAGTCCCACAGCCGACCCAAAGCCGACTTCCCGGGCATAACTGGCAATGGTCTCTATGCCCAGTCTCAATCCAAGCTCCCAGAAAAAGTCATTGCACGATACCTTGAGTGCCTCAGAAAGAGTTATGTTACCATGGGGTGGCAAAGGGGGACTATTGTTCAAAGTCCAACAGCGCTTAATCCCATAGGGGCCAATATCATCGGCATAGAAAACTTCTTTGGAGGTCGTCTTACCTTCCTTTAAGGCCGCAATGGCCACCAAGGGTTTGAAAGCAGAGCCTGGTGAATACAAGCCACGAACGGCCCGATTAAATAGGGGGCGCTCGGGATCCCGGGAAAGCTCTAGATAATAGTTACCCCTTTGGGTGGTATCAGATAGACGATTGGGATCATAGCCAGGCATACTAGCTAATGCCAAGATCGCTCCTGTCTTGGGGTCAAGGATAATCACAACCCCGCTGTAAGCATCTGTATACTTCCCCGCGGCTCGAAGCTCTGCCAATTGCTCAACTAGAGCCCGCTCGGCAAGCTCCTGCAATTCCCAATCTAGAGTAAGAATCAAGTCCGCCCCCGGAACCGGGGGAGTTCTATCTAGCATCTGTACAGGTCGATTCAAAGCACTAACTTCAACTTGGCTACCACCATCTGTACCCCTGAGATATGGCTCATAGAGCCGTTCCAGACCGGTAAAGCCGATATAGTCAGAACCATAATAGCCCTCATCGGACCAAGCTGCCAGTAACTCCCGAGTTATGGGAGCCATGTACCCGAGGACATGGCTTGCTAAGGAGTTCAGTGGATACTCCCTAACCTCCTCCATCTCCACCATGACACCGGGCAATTCAAATCGCCGTTCTTCTAACGCAACCACTGTCTCCGGGGGAACATCCTGCATCACCCGAATGGCTTCATAGGGATACCTACTCCCCTTGGCTATGGCCTCTTCTAGTTCCTCCATGGTCAGGCCCAGAAGTTCCCCAAGCTTCGTCATGAGCTGCATCCTGGTTTCTCCGCTTAGACCCCCAGGCATCAATGAAACAGTAAAAGAGGCCCGGTTAGTCGCCAGTGGCACCCCATTCCGATCGAAAATCCGCCCTCTCGGTGCCACAGTGCGCAGCCACCTAATGCGATTCCCATCGGCCATAGCCATATACTTATGCCCCTGGGCAATCTGCAGATACCAAAGGCGCCCAGCCAAGACCGCAAACACCAGGATAATACACCAGCCAAGGGTACGGGCCCTTTCCAATCGCTGCTTACTATCCATCAGTCCTCCAGGCCCCCTTGGTGGGTTGTCCGCCCAAGTGCCACGAAGGCATAGTATATGGGAAATGAAAATACCACGTTAAATAGCCCCACCGGTAGTACAACAGCCCAGAAGCCTTTCACCACCGGCAGACCACTGCCAAAGGCATTGGCCACCAACAGATATGTTGTCTGCTCTATCCACGTCCCCACCAAAACCGCCAAGGGAGGCACCACTACGTGTTCCCCAAAGATCTTGGGAGCCATCCAACCACTTAAGCCCCCGATCAGCATCTTACTAACTGCACCGGCACCTATAAGACGACCTAAAGAATAATCCAGTAACATACCACCCAAAAACCCGACAATACTCCCCGGCACCAAGCCGTACAAAAGACCAGTAAAAATCACAATAATCGTGACAAGATCGAGTTTAACACCCATCCAGGCCCAAAGGGAGAATACAGTTGACTGCAACAGCACTGCGATGACCAAAACCGACACTATAGTAAATTTCCTCACATTGGCCTCTCCCCACAGCTTGCTTGTCCAACTATTTGATCACAAAAACCTGGCTAATCCTGGCAAGATCCGCGTGGGGTGTCACCACTGCCGACAAAGATAGACCATACTGACCGGTATCCACCGTGGTTACAGTGCCCACCGGCAAGCCATCAGGATATACCCCACTCATCACTGAAGTAACTATCTGATCCCCCGCCCTTATGTCAACTTCCTTGACTAAGGGCTTAAGGCGCAACTCACTCCAACGCCCATTACCTTCAATAATCACCGGGTCGCCGGTCCTCACCACAACTGCACCGAAAGCGCTGCGGTCATCGGTAATCAGCATCACCTCTGCTGTACTAGGCGTAACCCCATAGACCCGCCCCACAACTCCCGCCGGTATCACCACGGCATCACCTGGGGCAAGACCAGCTGCCCCTCCCCGATTGATTAGCACCTTATCAAACCAATTAGAAGGTGACCGGGCAATAATCTCCGCTGCCACTGGTGGATGATTACCCTCAAAGGCAAACCCCAGGGCCGCTCGCAAACTCGCATTTTCCTGTTCTAGTTGCTCAACGGTCTCTAAACGTCGCTTCATCCATTCGATCTCTTGAACCAATGCCGCGTTATCTCGCTGCAGCTTGCTATGATTGCGCACAACCCCTACCCAATGGTTAGCTAGAGTAGTTAGATTACTGAACACCCCATAGATAGGCGCCACCCCATCTCTAATCTTGCCTTCCCACGGGGACATATCACGGCGACCATCTGCGGTTATATAGATAAGGCCGATCAGAGTAAAAGCAACAAGAATAGTGACAAGCATTGGCCACCGATCTTGTATCCACCGCATCCCCATCCATCCTCACTCGACATAGCTAACTGTAGCTACTATGCACTTCATCCTAACCTAGCTGAGTTTCCTCGTGTTGACCATTACTCGCTGCAATAAATTAAAATGTTCTAAAGCTGTCCCCGTACCCTTTACCACTGCGGTCAACGGGTCATCGCTAAGATGCACCGGCATGCCCGTTTCATCACTAAGTAGCCGACCCAAACCGTTAAGTAAAGAGCCACCCCCAGCCAAAATAATGCCCTTATCCATAATGTCTGCCGATAATTCCGGTGGTGTCCGCTCCAAAGTCACCTTCACAGCCTCTACAATGGCCTGAACAGGCTCTGCTAAAGCCGCATGGATCTCCTCATCGGCAATAGTAACTGTCTTCGGGAGCCCAGTAACCAAATCTCGCCCCCGAATCTCCGCGGATTTTCTCTCCCGCTCTAAATCAATATGGGCATTGCCGATCTCCTGTTTTACGCGTTCAGCAGTCCTCTCACCGATGAGAAGATTGTAAGAGCGGCGCACATGCTGAACGATGGCTTCATCCAGCTCATCGCCCCCCACCCGAATAGACCTATGGGAGACGATACCACCTAGCGATATAATTGCAACTTCTGTGGTGCCCCCACCAATATCCACAATCATGCTCCCGGTGGGCTCCTGAACCGGTAGGCCTGAGCCAATTGCTGCCGCCATGGGCTCCTCAATCAGCCTCGCATCCTTGGCACCTGCAGACAACGTCGCATCTATCACTGCCCGCTTCTCAACTTCTGTCACACCAGAAGGGACCGCCACCACCACTCGGGGACGGAAAATACCCCGGCGGCGACTAGCCTTTGCAATAAAATGCCGAAGCATCCGCTCGGTAACATCGAAATCCGCAATTACTCCGTCTTTCATGGGCCTGACCGCCAGTATGTTCCCAGGGGTGCGACCCACCATCTCCCGGGCCTCAGCACCCACAGCCAAAACACGATTACTATCCCTTTCAATAGCTACTACCGACGGCTCTTGTAAGACAATACCCTTGCCTTGCACATATACAAGGGTGTTGGCAGTGCCCAAATCAATCCCCATGTCTTTTGATAAAGCGATCATCTGCCCGCTACCTCCTACCTAAAGATCGAGTATACGATCCCTGGGGCGGGGCTTAACCCCGCAGTATTACGTGAAAAACCCTTCTTCCTTTAATGACACAAACCGATTGTCCCCAATGATAATATGGTCAAGTACATCAATGCCCAAAATCTCCCCTGCCCGGCGCAAACGCCTCGTGACTTCAATATCATTGGCACTGGGGCTAGGATCACCACTGGGATGATTATGCACCACAATTACCGACGCAGCGCTGCGGCGAATACAATCCTTGAATATCTCCCGGGGATGTACCATGGAAGCATCCAATACCCCCACTGACACTGTCGGGGTTGCGATCACTTGGTTTTTGGTATCCAAAATCAACAGCCGCATGACTTCTCGATCTAAGTAACGCAACTCCTCCATAATCAAATCCGAGACATCCTGGGGAGTGCGCACTACATCGGGGACCCTGACCGAGGCTTGTACCCGTCTACCTAGCTCTAGAGCAGCCAAAACCTGGGTAGCCTTGGCTAAACCTATACCTTCTATGGCTTGTAACTCCTCACAACGGGCTTCCCGTAGATCCCTCAAAGAGCCAAAGTGCACAAGTACTTCATCGGCCAAACTAAGAGCTGACCGCTGGCGAGTACCCACCCTAAGTACGATGGCCAAAAGCTCCCGGTTAGATAGTGCACCCACACCATGCTTTAGCAACTTCTCTCTGGGACGCTCACCTGTTGGCAAATCTCTGATTACAACGCCCAATTTCGTTACCTCCCACCAGTATTCAGGAGGTATGGCTGGCGAAAAACTATAATAGCATAATACCAAAATCCCGTAAAACCTCTCCCAATCGCGGCAAGGGTAAGCCTACTACGTTAAAATAACAACCTTCAATACGCTCCACCAAAAGAGAGCCTTTGCCCTGGATACCGTAGGCCCCGGCTTTATCTAAGGGTTCTCCAGTGGCTACATAGCGATGAATCTCATCAGATGATAACTGCCTAAAGAAAACCCTTGTAACCACATGGAAGACCTCCATGCGATCATTCGATGGATCTAAGAGTGCCACACCGGTAACCACCTGATGGCTTCGCCCAGATAAAGAGAAAAGCATCTCCATGGCTGCTCCCGCCTCTAGCGGCTTGCCTAGCACTTCCCCTGTATCTAGCAATACTATGGTATCAGCACCGAGAACCACCCCATCAGCCAGTTGCTTGGCCACCCACTGGGCTTTAGTCCAAGCGGCAAGCTCCACTGTCTCCACCGGCGTCTGTCCTACCACATCGTTTTCGTCAATATCCGGTGGTATCACCTTGAAGTCCACGCCCAACATGGAGAGCAATTCCTGACGGCGGGGAGAACCCGAAGCCAGAACCAATTTAGCCATACAAGTACCCCTTCACAACCATAATAACATAGCGCCTCGAGACAATCATCTAGAAAGCGCGAAATAGCAGCAAGGCGATGATTAAACCGATAGCTGTAGCCAAATTCAGCTGCAAAGTGAATCCAAAATGAAATGTAAGAATTCTACCGATGTGGATATCTGTGGGCGAAATCCCCAAAGTAGTCGAGCGGTTGAAAATCGCCACATGTCCCCCCAAGGCCTCACCTATGACTGTCCCTATTATTGCCCCAACCATGATAGTTAATAACAGAATGAGTACCCGGGTTCTCCGATGTCCAAGCAACGGCACTACCTCCCCCTTGTGCAGTAGGTAAGCCCTCCCCTATCTCATCTAGTATTCAACCATCCCCTGGACAAGTCCTGCGCCCAGGCCTAACTTACTAGAAAAGAGGGCACAGAGCCTGGCGCCCAGGTCCCGTCCCTCTCATTGACAAGATGGCTTTATGTCCAATCGCCTATCTAAAGCTGGGCATTAAGGCTACCAGTGCGATACCCCTCTAGATCAGCCGTAATGTATGTGAATCCTAAGTCCTTTAGACCACTGACCAATTGTGGTGCGAGCTCCAACAGCCGATGCAGCTCCTTTGGCTCTACCTCGATACGGGCTAGATCACCATGGTACCTTACCCGCGCTTGATGAAAACCCAATTCGTAAAGCAAACCTTCCCCTCGCTCCACCATGTGAAGCCTTTCCGGTGTGATACTTGTTCCGTAGGGAATGCGGGAGGCGAGGCAAGCATATGACGGTTTATTCCATGTAGGTAAGTTCAGATCCCGGGAGGCCTGCCTAATCTCTGCTTTAGTAATGCCTGCTTCCTGCAATGGGCTACGAACCCCCAACTCTCTAATAGCTCGCATACCTGGCCGATAGTCATGCTCATCGTCTTTGTTAGTCCCGTCCACTACATAGTTTAGTCCACGGGCTTTTGCCATTTCTAGAAACTGCGAAAACAGGGCACGTTTGCAGTAGTAGCACCGCAATGGTGGATTATCTACAAACTCTGGTACCTCCATGATATCTACATCCAAAAGCAGCTGTTCCACACCTAGTTGCTGGGCATACAAAACCGCCTCATCTATCTCCCAAGCGGGATACATGACAGCCTTGGCCGTAACCGCCAAGACTCGCCCCGGTAACACGCGATGGGCCACATTCAGCAGAAAAGTGCTGTCAACTCCCCCAGAAAAGGCAACCAAAACGCTACCCATTTCCCGAAGGATCTCTTCAAGATGTCGTAATTTACTCGCCAGCATTTACACCATCCCATCAAAAATCAATCAGAAGCTTCAAACAGTCCCGGGGTACTTAAATATCTAGTACCTGTGTCAGGCAAAATGACTACAACCTGCTGGTCTTCATCCAAGGAAGCTGCTACTTGAAGAGCACCATATAAGGCCGCGCCCGACGAAATACCGGCCAAAATGCCTTCTTCCCTGGCTAAGCGCCTTGCCATTTGATACGCATCTTCATCAGACACTGGTATGATTTCATCAATTATATCTAAGTTAAGGACACGGGGCACAAAACCTGCACCAATACCCTGAATTTTATGGGGGCCAGCTTGTTTTTGCGTAAGCATTGGTGAGCCTAAAGGCTCCACTGCCACCACTTTGACTGAAGGCAACCCTTGCTTCAGTGCTTCGCCCACCCCAGTTATGGTGCCACCGGTACCTACACCGGCCACAAAAGCATCTACCTTGCCCTCCATCTGACTAATGATCTCCCGGGCAGTCGTCTCCCGATGGATCTGGGGATTCGCCAAATTCTCAAATTGCTGGGGCATAAAGTACCCCGGATTCAGGGCAACAATCTCTTGGGCCTTTTGGATAGCACCCCGCATCCCCGAAGCACCTGGAGTAAGCACGAGCTCCGCCCCATATGCCCTTAATAACTGGCGCCTTTCCACGCTCATGGTGTCTGGCATGGTGAGAATCAACCGGTAACCCAGCGTAGCCGCCACCATAGCTAGTCCTACTCCGGTGTTTCCACTAGTGGGCTCCACTATAGCGCCACTAGGGGCGAGCTGACCGGCCTTCTCCGCGGCCCTCACCATGCTTAGGGCTATGCGGTCTTTGACACTGCCACCGGGGTTAAAGGACTCTAGCTTCCCGTAAAGGGTTGCACCCCCTCCAGCAGTAATTCGATTTAACCGCACCATGGGCGTAGCACCGATCAGATCGATTATGCTATCTGCTCGCCGACTGTATATGTCCATACTGCTCCCCCCTAAGCGGACTTACGGATTTGCTCACAATCCCCATTTCCCCAAATACCTTTCCGCGGCCATGGCGGCCACCGCTCCATCTGCTAGAGCTGTAACGATCTGCCTTAAGCCCTTAGTGCGAATATCTCCGGCGACAAATAGACCTGGCACCGTTGTGATGGTATCTTCACCGGCTACAATATATCCGCTTTCATCGAGGGGAACCAGACCCTGCAGAAATTCGGTGTTAGGTATGGTACCAATATAGATAAAAACACCTGCCACAGGCAAAATCGATGTTGCCTGGGTCTTGTTGTTGCGAACCCTAACTCCTTCCACAGACGTCTGTCCCAAAATAGCCTCAACCGAAGAGTCCCACAAAAACTCTATACGAGGTTCAGCAAAGGCCCGTTCCTGTAGATCCTTCGCAGCCCGTAAGGTGTCCCGACGATGGATCACAGTAACTCGCCTGGCTATACGGGCAAGATAAAGGCTTTCTTCAATGGCGGAATCTCCGCCACCGATCATGGCCACATCTCTATCTCTAAAAAACGCCCCATCACAAGTGGCACAATAGGATACTCCGCTACCAATCAATTCTTCCTCACCTGGCACCCCCAATTTCCGAGGCTTGGTACCTGTGGCAACTATCACTGTGCGGGACTGGTAAAGGTTCCCGCCAGCATCGCTCAGTTCGAAAATCTCCCTATCCCGATGGATACCTGTCACCTGACCATAGATGATCTCTGTGCCCCATTGACGCACCTGGGCCTCGATCTTATCTGATAACTCGGGACCATCCACAATACCAAAGCCAGGGTAGTTCTCAATAGTTGAAGTGTTAAACATCTGACCACCAGCACTCATACCTTCTAGCATGCAGGTGCGTAGATGGGCCCGTCCCGCGTAAATAGCCGCGGACATTCCCGCCGGCCCACCACCGATAATAGCTACATCATAGATTGCTTTACCCATAGGTCCGCCCCCGGGCAGTGGGGCGCCTCACCTCTTTCCCCTTGTCAATACCATTTAACAAGCTGCACTCCTGTATAGTAATGGTGCAATATATCCTGGTAGCTAACTCCTCTACGGGCCATGGCCTCGGCACCATACTGTGACATGCCAACCCCATGACCATAGCCTTGGACATAAAATATTAGGCCTTCCTCCTCAACTTCCACACGAAACCAATTGGAGCGTAATCCCAGTTTTTCCCTAACTGCCCGGCCAGTAAAGGTCTTGCCTAATATCTCCATGCCTTTTACCCGGCCATCTGTATATACCTCTGTGATGCCGGCAAGTGTAGATATGGGCTTTGCGGGCGCCGTTAAAGGTTCCCCAGAATCTGGCGGCTTTTCCACTGATCCATAGATCTCTACCTCCCAAGATCCTTTCAAAGGCAATGCATTCAGTTGCGCCTTCAGATCAGATGGGATATCGATTTCAAGTCTGTCTGCAACTTCCCGCCACGCCATCCGTGCAGTTGTCCGATGATACGGGGATATCTCTTCTCCAGGGCTAGCTACTCCCCGTAAGTAAGGTAGATCACTGAAATACGCACCGGATTCCTGTGTTGCTCCCCCACTGGTGGAGTGATATGCCGCGAATATAGGCTGTCCCCCATATACTAGTACCTGCCCCTGGGTCGCCCATATGGCAGTGCTAATCCGCCGATGCTTCTGGTAATACCCATACCACCCCCACCGTTCCCGCTGCATCTCAGGGGAAATCCACGCCTGCCCAATGCGGAAGTCCGATGATACATGGGCTCCATCTTCCGTGGTCAGATCGGAGTTAGTTGAGTTATGCTTGAGCCCTAGACGGTAAAGGGCATAAGTGCGGGCCGCAACCGCCTGGGCCTTGAGGGCTTCTAGGTGAAAGTCAGCCGGCATCTCCCCGGCGACCACACCTACAAGATATTCCTCTAGATTCATTTCCACTACTTGACCAAGATCTTCCCGAAATAGTCGAATGCTAAACTCAGGCATCTTGCGCCGTGAGGGCCATGGGCGACCAGATACAATCAATGCCGGTATGCCCACAAAAACAAGGGCAAATACAGCGATATAAAACAACACACTAGCAAGCCCAGGACCGCCGGTTCTCCTCCCCGGACGTGGTGCCATGCATTCCTCTCCCCCGTCTGCCACATTTGCGGCCTATTTGGTCTACCAACCATCAGATAGGTAAGCCGAGACCGCATTCCCCATATTATGTATGCAAGCCCTTGGGTATGCAGATTTAGCTTGCCTCTAGCTCCATTAGTTGTCTGGAGTTGATGAGCAAGTAGCCTAAGACAGCTACCGCTAGCGTCACCGCGCCTACACCATAGAACAAACTCACCTGCTCAAAGCCAATAGCTCCAAAGACCGGTGGCCCGGCCGCTACACCAAAAAATCTAACTGTCCCGTACAGGGAAGTGACAACTCCCCGCTCCTCTTGGGAGGTGGCGGCAGTGATCATGGTGTTTAGAGGAGGCAATACCATACCTATGCCGATCCCAGCACCTATGACAGTTGCAGGGAAGATGAAGCGTGTATTAATGCATAAAGGGACAGCACCTAGACTAAGGGCAGCAATTCCCATGCCTAAGATCAAGGTGCCCTTGATTAAGGGGCGCCTCTTCTCCAGGAAAACCCCGGTTCCATAGGAGGTTAGTGCCATGGCCGATACAGGAACAGCCATGGCAAGACCCTTCATGACCCCCCTTAGATGAAAACGCTGCTCTAGGACATCTGATAGATAGCTCAAAAAGCCAAATAGTACCGCCAATGCAACAAATCCGATAAGAAAAGCCACTCCCAAGGATATGCCCTTTTTCTTGAAAATTTGACCCAACGCAGCAAAATACTTACTCCATGATTCACCTTCACCACCAGGGTTTGGTTCATTTAAGCCAAACCATACTAAAGCTGCCACGGGAAAAGCCAACACACCATAAACGAAAAAAGGTGTATACCAGCTAATCATCGCCACAAGTGAACCCAAAATTGGGCTCACCACCTTGCCAAAACCATTAGAGGCCTCAAGGAAGCCCAAATATCTAGTCAGTTTCTCTCCAGTAGTTAAATCTGCTGTTAAGGCCATAGCCAATTGGTATGTACCACCGGCCCCAAGGCCTTGCAGTACTCTGCCGGCCAAAATCATGGTAAAAGGCTCCCTCATGGTAACGCTGGCAATCCCCGCCACTAATCCACCAAGTCCGTAAAGCACAAGGGCCGGTGCAATGATGATCTTTCTGCCAATTCGGTCGGAAAGCATGCCAGTGAAGGGAATCAAAAGACCTGCCGGCAACGAGAAAGCTGTGACCAGCAGGCCCACCTTGACCTGATTGATATGCAGAACCTGTTCAAATTTGGGAAATACGGGAATCAACATGGAGTTGCCCAGTACCATAACAAAGGGTACTGCCCCTAAGATAGCAAGCTCACTCCAACCAAGCTTCTGCCGCTTCATCACAACATCTTCCTTTCGCCCACGAAAGTGCGACTCGAAGATATTGTGAGTTCGTTGTGTTGTAAACATACCTTAACATATGCTTGATCCCAACAGGCTTAACTTAAGATGAACCTATCATGTCATACCCTGCCCCTGCGATAGCCCCCTCAATTGCCTCTGTATCCACCTGTTCAGCATTGTATTTGACAGTCACAGTACCTGCCTCAATGTCTGCATCAACAGACTCAACGCCAGATAGCTTACCCACCATGGCCTCCACGGCCTTTTTGCAGTGGGCGCACTGCATCCCTTGGACACGAAAAGTTTTATTCTCAGGTAACGGCATCTTAGTCCCGCCTCCTAATTCACCAAGTTATGCATAGTATGTGCCCACAATACTATATTGATTAGTCAGTACTAATAATCGCCGCGATAAATCCCTTGCCCTCTAGCTCCCGCTTCAGACTCTCGGCATTTGCTCGTTCAGCAAAGGCCCCAACCTGCACTCGATGCAAACTCCCAGGTATTACCAAAACCGGATATCCCTTTTCCCTAAGCTCTTTAGCAAGGCTTTGGGCATTAGCTTCCGAAGAAAACGCTCCTACCTGCACACGATAAAGCTGTTTGCCAGAGGTTACCGCAGGCGGTGCCGGTCCGGAGGCGGCCTTGGGCACATTCTGCGCCCAAGATGCCACAGGTCTTTCTACTGTAGGAGCCCGTTCAGGCTCTTTCAATGGCTCTTTCAGCGCCGGTCCTGTAGGAGAAGTTGCCGCTGGAGTAGCTGCCCCGTCCCCATTGGCTGTCTTGGGATCCGTCACAACATGTGCAGTGGATTCTGGGGGTATGCGTCCTGCCGTTTCCGCAACTTGCTGTCTCACCCGGTCCCCCTCTTGGGCTAGTTCCCGATCTAAGGCATTGGTAGCCGCCTGAATAGCGTATTGGCCCACTACATAGCCAAGAAATATCGCCACACCTGCTACAACGATTAAAGTTAGGATCAGGTAGACTCGCTCAAAGGTCTTACTCTTTTTTTGCGCTTTACTTTTCTTCTTAGGAGCCATACCGTCCCTCCATTCAAGACTCTACGACATCAAAAAACTCCAAACTACGCCTTTACGCCTTAGGTCTTTCGGCATCTACTGGCAAAATCCCTGCAGAGTCCTGGCAATCCACCAGCAATTCACGGGCTTCACCAACAAGATACAAAGAACCACAAACACATATCACATCCTTGGGCCCGGCTTCCGCCTGCACCCGTTGGTAAGCTGCACGAAAGGAAGGAGCTATACCGGTATTGGAAATGAGCCGTGTAGCAAGTTGCAGTAGACGACTTGGTTCTACACATTTTGTGCGACTCTCCTTAGGGATAGTGAAA
>JAAZMF010000078.1 GCA_012798955.1 Bacillota bacterium
CTTTCACCCCTTAAGGCTTTAGATATCGCCTTAGCTGAACCTTCTCGGAGAGTTATCCTTGTGGCCATCGGGTTTGAAACCACGGCCCCGACGGTAGCGGCTACTCTACAAAGCGCCCACCAGTTAGGTTTAATCAACTTCAGTATCGTTTTGCTGCTCAAGAGACTTATCCCCACCCTCAGATATCTCTTTTCTGAGGAAAAACCGGATGGACTCCTTTGCCCTGGGCACGTGGCCACTGTCACAGGCAAACAGGCCTTTGCCTTTCTACCGCAAGAATTTGGACTTCCCTCGGCTATCGCTGGTTTTGAGCCGATAGATATGCTATTGGGCTTGCTGGATTTGGTACATCAGATTAAGGCAGGGTATGCCCAGATCACAAATGCTTACCCCAGGGTCGTGACAGAGCAGGGTAACGATGCGGCCAATTCCCTCATCGAATCCACCTTCGAACCAGCTCCTTCCTGGTGGCGGGGTCTTGGTGAGCTACCTACAACCGGCTATAGACTAAAAGATGCGCTACAGAGATTTGGCCTTAACCCACCGGTTGCCCCTATTCCCCAAGTAGCCAGTAGCAAATGCATCTGCCACTTGGTCATCCTGGGAAAACACCCACCCCAAGCTTGCCCCAACTTCGGCAAATACTGCACCCCTCTAAACCCCTTAGGACCATGTATGGTTTCCGAGGAAGGTACCTGTGCTGCCCACTACTATTACCCAGATCTTGAGGAGTCTTTGGAAATACCAGATAGAGAAGTGAGGTGACTCTGCGGCTTCCCCTCCAGTTGCAGGTGAGAAGCTGCAAAACAAACAATGAACATAGAATTCGTCCAATTGGCCCACGGCAGCGGTGGTAGTGCTACCACTAGATTACTTGAGGAGGTCTTCCTCCCCCGCTTCCTTGACATAGGGCTACAATCAGAAAATGATGCTGCCCTTTTGCCCATTGGCAACGATATAACTCTGGCCTTTACCATTGATGGATTTGTGGTCGACCCACCCTTTTTCCCCGGGGGCGATCTAGGTAGCCTCTCTGTCAATGGCACCATCAATGATCTGGCGGTCATGGGTGCCAAACCTCTCTATCTAGCTTGTGGGTTTGTCATTTCAGCAGGTGTTAAAAGTGCCATACTGGCTCAGATTGCTACATCCATGCAAAAAACCGCGATGGCCTCAGGTGTGCAGATAGTGGCAGGTGATACCAAGGTCGTTGAGTCTCGGGGGGCCGCCCCCCAGATCCAGATCACTACCTCCGGTATTGGTATCATAGAGGCCAAAGAGCCTTGGCACACCCCGAGAGTAAGGCCCAATGATCAGTTGATCCTATCCGGCACTATTGGAGAGCATACCCTAGCTGTTCTGGGGGCCCGCCATAATTGGTTCCAGCACGATCCAATCACAAGCGACTGTACTAGTCTCTATCCCATGTTGGCGCCACTGCACTCGATTCAAGGTATCCACTGGGTACGGGATGTCACCCGGGGAGGGCTGGGAGGAGTCTGTAGCGAGCTGGCCCACGCTACGGGATATGGTATAGAGCTCTACGAGGAGGAGATTCCCATAAGTTCGCGGGTTAGGGGTTGGTGTGAAGTGCTAGGATATGACCCTCTCTATCTGGCCAATGAGGGGAAAGCATTGCTAGCCGTTGACCGGGCAGTGGCACCCCATATCTTAGGTGAACTGCAGAAGACTGCCCTAGGTGAGCATGCCTCGCTGATCGGAGAGATCAACTCCAACAAACAGCCGGTGGTGGTGCTAAACACCTCTATCGGGGGCCGGCGCCTTGTCCCGGCACCGCCGGGAGAATTGTTCCCCCGCGTATGTTAGGGGCCTAGCCACCTCGGTGTGATGGCTTAACCGTGGATAGCTACCACCTCCAACGGTGTCCCAGAGCCCAAACAATAGAAAGAAGACTAAACTTTGGCACTTCTTTACCGACCTCATCTTCACAGACATCTGTGACGATATGCATAGCTAACTCCTGTCAGACGTCAAAATTGACATCTCTTCTTTGCGCCGAATTATATCGTGTTCGCGTCTTATGTCAAGCAGGAATTTCTGGTTACACAAGGAACGTTGTGTAAAAAGAAGCACTATTAGCATTGAGTTGTCTATTCATTACAGAAAAGGCCTTAATTGCTACTGGCGCTGATGTAAATGCTCAGTCTAATGATGGCGTTATCCAGTAAAATAATATCGACGGACGAGGTGCTGAGAGCAACATGAAACCAAGGCCAAGGCTGACTGCCAGACTCACTGCTATTGCTATTGTGTGTGCGATGTGCTGTCTTCTCGCAGCCGGAGTGCAGGCAGACTCCGGGTCTGACTCCGATCACGGTTTCTCAGCGGAGGACTTCGCTACACTGACTGAGAGAATCCTGGAAGAGCACTACGGCGAACTCGACCCTGACGAGAGAGACCATGTCGATGATCAGATCGCGTGTCTCGGCATCGAAGAGTCCCGCTTGCTGGAAAACGTGAGGGAAACCTCGGCGCTAGCTGTAATGATCTTAGCTACAGCCTCATCTCACCACACACCTGTTGTGCTCGCCTCTGCAGCGGCTAAGGCAGCGCCTTATGATCCCCTGGCAGTCAACAACTTCGCAGCCACTCTGCGATCCATTGGGCGGCTTGATGAATCCATCGAAGTGCTACTGTACGCCGACAGCCTTGCACCCTACTCCCCAGTGATCCTGACCAACCTGGGCAACTCGTATCTAGACAAAGGCATGCTCAGCGAAGCAGAGTCCGCCTATAGTAAAGCCATTGCCTATGATGACGACTTCGATGCTGCTCACTATGGCATGAGTATTATCTGGGTCAAACGGGGCAACGGAAACCTAGCCATGGCTGAGCTCGCCAAAGCCGCTCGCGGTGGTTTTGTGCCGTCGATGCGCCAAGTATATATCGGGGCGAAAGGTTGTGGTGGATCCGTTGGAAGGCCTTTTTGGGACATGATCATAGACGAGGACATGAGCGAGTCCGAAGATAGCAGTTCGGGCGATCCCGAAGATTACCCTCTGCCTCAGGCCGACAGGCTGATACTGCCCAGTTTCCCCGAGTGGGAAAGCCGCGAGGCCTTTCTAGCCGCAGCGCCAAGCCTCGTGCCCATGGCTCAGAGGATTATCAACGAGGGGCTCTTCGGCGCATTGGCATTCGCAATTCAGTATCATCCTGAGGAATTGGCCAGGGGTATGGACGATGATATGTTAGATGAAATGCCCCCCGATTCTTCGTTCGGAGACGACGAATGGGATGATAATGGATGGGAAGATGACGACTGGTATTACGAGGATGACTGGGACGGCGAGGACGGATGGACCGACGAGGATGGCTATGATGACGAATGGGACTATGATTGGCCTAGCAGTCCTCCCCAAGGCATACAGATGAAGCCTGAATACGGCCAGAAGCTCTTCATGCTGGAGCTTGTAAATGACTACTATGCGGACATGATCGGGCAAGAGCTTACTCAAAGTGCTGCCCGTCGCAAACAGATAGATGAGCGATACGAACAGGAGATGACCGATCTCAAAGAGGGCGGTCAGTACAAGCAGCTAGAGCGCTATATCATAGCAAACCAAGTATACGAAGCGAAGGCACTCGGCCAAACGATCAACAAGCTAGGGGGCCAGATTGCCGACTCCCACTTCTACATGTGGAGGGACCTCACGCTCTAGACCTACGACCGCTTAAACTCACTGCTCCTGGAGTATTGGAAAATGTCAGATCAGGTGACTGCCGGTATATACGACCAGGACGTAATGGACTACGTCAACAAGATTAGAGAACTTACTGTATACTCATGCTTCTTGCCCGTGGCACTGGACTTTTCGACACTTCCCCAGGCCTACGCACTCGCTGACTACATCGCCCCCATAACCGATAAAGACGAGGACTTGAGCCAGTTCAAGCTACGACCCGCAGAAGAACTGACTATACCAAAGAAGGAAGCCAAGAAATGCGAGCTCAAGGATAAGCTGACATTTAGCATTGGGCCTGCGTCATTTGCCGTGGATTGCGATAGCTGGGAGCTGGAGTTCTTGGCAGGAGTGGGCGGGGCGTACAAACAAAACTTCAAGACAGGCGAATCAGAGATCACTGTACTGGTGGGTGCCAAGGCAGGCGCCGGGATCGGTCCCGCTAAGGGGGAACTATCGGCCAAGGGCGGGCTAACACTCCGTTTTGACAGAAACGGCAATTTCACCGGTTGGACGGACAAAGGCGAACTCGGGATGAAGACAGGCATAGGCCCGCTATCGGCTAGCCAGTCCCTCGCAGGGTCGGCCGACCTCGGCTCGATAGCAGGGCCCAGGACCCAGACAACGTCAGGCTTTGGATTTGAGCAGTAGGGTAAGTCTAGCTAGCCGAAATCCCTCTGTTGTCCTGCCCCTATACCGGATCTCGTAGACCCCAAAGCACAGTCAAACGAAAAAAGGAGACGAACTCGCACTTCACAATTCCGGAGGAGATATTATTTCTACAGGGGAATATCCCATTTGAACATTTGTGGCAGATACAAGCCTTCGTGTGTTAACTTTGACGAGGTGTCGGAAATTCCAGCTCAGCAGGTAGTCTATGCGATGCACTGAAGCAATTGCAGCATGTAAAGCGTCATCGAAATATTTCCGTGGGAAAATAGTAGCATCGACATAATGATTAGCGAGGCTCTCAATTTCTTCTGTCACCTGCAGAATACCGAAATTCACCACCAGTTCAAGGAGCCTCTCTCTTAACCCGCCCGGGGCTAGCGATAGCTCCTGCAAAACCACCTCCGAGACATATACATCGTGCAATCCTAGCCTGTCCCATGTCGTTTGGGTTAGCACTTGACGCTCAGGAGTACGTTCATCTAACATGGCACTCACTACCGAAGTATCAAGGTACAATCTCAATGATTCCAATCGTCGCGCCACCCAATACGCTTTTTGTCCCGACCAAGCATCCGTAATGCACGAATCATATGGAGCTCAATCATCATTCCATCGCTTCCGAACTCTTGTCGAGCTTGGCTGAGCAACCGCTCCACCATTTCTGGAGCTACCTCATATTTCTTTGCCAGAGACCAATAATCAAACATTATGAATTCACCCATATGATCACCTGCTTTGGAATTCTTTGATGCCTTCGATGCATCTATTCTACCACATTTTGAAAACGCGGGAAAGCTAGATCCGTAAAACAGTCTGCCCCCTACAACGGTATCCTACATAAGCCGTCGGCGAGTTCACGATACCGAAAAAGGAAGCCAAGAAGTCCGAACTTAAGGCCAAGCACCCAGAGTGACGCCAAGTCCCAGTCTTTTGTGATACAATTAAATAGACTTGTGGTAATCATTGATGTCATTAACTCTTAGTGTACGAGGAGCATTCCTGTAGCCATGCCTATTGCCGACTTATTGCCAGATGGCTTTCTTACGCACATCACTCCAACACTAAAAACCCATGGTGTGAACAGCGTTTACTTGTTCGGCTCTAGAGTGGACAATACTGCTTCTGAATCTAGTGACTACGATCTAGGTATCTTGTTGCGCGATCTTGATCGGAAGCGGCATGATGCTTTGTTTGCTAGTGAGTTGGAAGTGGACCTCATCCAGGCTACCAAAGTACCCATCGATGTGGTGCTTGTACAACGAGCCTCCATAACTTTAAAATACACCATAATTGCCGAGGGGAAAGTAATCTACTGCATTGATGCCGACTATCGGACCGATTTTGAGGACATAGTGCTGCGGGACTACCTTAACTTTAAGCCTTTTCTGGACAGGTTTTATCAAGAGATGCATGAGGCGATTGCAGAAAGGTGAAGGGTATGATTCGAATCGAGTTTGTGAATGATCGCATTGCTCGGATGCAATCATCCTTGACGCGTCTGGAGCAGCTCGGGGCCCTATCTTTGGAAAAGCTTGGCAACCCACCGATGCTCCCCGTAGGCTAAGCTCAAAGCCGACCTAAGCCATGAGCGCTCCCCATCAGTAAGCATCGGTAGCACAGCAGTAAAATCTATTTCATCCTTAGGCCTAGGCGACTTAGCCTTGTACAACAGCTGTATCTCGGGTCGCAGATATGGGATCCCTTCCGAATTCTCTAACCCAATCTCAGATAGCTGCCGCCGGATCCGAGGATCCCGTTTAAAGACCCAATCTCCATCCTCCACATCAATCAGCATGATTTGGATATGCCATCTTGATTCTGGTTCGGGACGACACCAAATGTCCTGGATGGGACGATGGATATGCTCGCCAGGTAACCACGGCCTAAGCCTCCCCGGCGGATCAGCCACATACAAATCCCAACCGGCCAGATATGCCTGGATCGCGACTTGATCACTTCGCTGAAGGAGAACATCTATATCACCGTGGTCCCGTATATGTCGCCCCAGGTGAAGCACAATGGCCCAACCACCAGCAATCCACCAACC
>JAAZMF010000079.1 GCA_012798955.1 Bacillota bacterium
AGCGCCAGGTTGTGGCCCTGGAGGTCGCCGGTTCGACTCCGGTCACTCACCCCAAACACACTCTTAAAGAGGGTAGTAGTGGAGTGAAGAAAGCATTTTGGTACTATACTTAGCTAGTGTGAGACCCTAGGGTAAGATTCCCCAGGGTCTTTTTGTGTCTTCTCAGGTGGCATTTTCTTGTTTTTCTAGGCGCCCACCGAATAGGAAGGGAGAAATACAACATGCATAATGAAATAATATGTACAGTATAGTTTAGGCTCCTACTTGGGGGAGGGGCCCAAGCAAGACGATTACTCAGCTGAACCACTATGGAGCCCGTACAGTGGCGATAGCCTGTGCCGTGTACTCGTCCGCAGGCTTCGAATAATGGTGCAAGAGGAGAATCGCGTTTGCTCTCGAATGATTGTCTGTTTGGATAGGGCAATCTTGCTTGGCGGAGGTGCTGTTTGGTGAACTCGATGGTTGTTCGACTTTGCGGACTAATTGTGCTGTTGGCCCTCGTAGCGGCGGGAGCCGGTTTGTTTCTTCATGAAGGGGGAACGCCCTACGGGTTTGTAACCGTGCGCGGTGAGACGGCCAAGATATACGGCCGAGGGTTGTATCGTTACGATTCGCTGATGGCGGGAGCTGGACAACGGGGAGTGGACCTAGTGACACTCCTGTTTGGTGTGCCCTTACTCGTGGTAGCAACGCTTCGCTATAGACGCCACTCGGCCCGGGGTGGTTTGCTGCTCAGCGGGGCGCTCACATACTTCCTTTATGTATATGTCACTGCGTCCTTCGGTATGGCGTTTAACGAGCTGTTCCTGGTCTATGTCGCGTTGTTCAGTGCTTCATTGTACGCCTTGATCCTTCTGGTCGCCACGACCGATATACCTCGGCTTACTGCTCAGCTTGCGGAGGGGCTCCCCCACCGTGGAATTGGTATCTTCCTCATAGCGTCGGGCCTATTGACTCTGGTAATCTGGCTTGAAGCTCCATTGACATCACTTCTTGGTGGGCGTCCACCGGTGTTACTGGGCCATAGCACTACGCTGGTCACACACGGGCTAGATCTTGCCATTATTGTACCGGCGGCCTTCATGTCGGGTGTGCTCGTGCTTAGGAGTGACCCCCGGGGATACCTCATTGCCGTTCCCATCCTCGTTCTCATAGTGATGCTGGTGCCGGCGATTATCGCCATGACTGTGAGCCAGCTCCAGGCTGGTATAGCCTTTACAACCGCGGAGTGGGTTGGGCCCATATCAGGGTTCCTCGTCCTTGGCGGGATAGGGGCCTGGGTCACAGTGCGTGTGCTACGGCGTATTCCCAGTGGTGAGGGGTCTTGAAGTCTTGGTCTATCATGGCGTCGCTCCTTTAGTCGAAAAGCCCGGTAAGGGTACTAGATATAGTGTCTAGAATACCTTGAATCATGTGGAACAATGACCGTTCGGGATCAATCCCTGGGCGGTTTTTGTTCTTTGGAGGCAGGGGAGATGCATCTCCGATTTCGCGGTTATTCCTTGAGAAGCACTACTTCGTCTATCTCCCGGTAGCCTAGACGAGTATAGAGCTTCTGTGCTCCACGGTTTTTCTGACCTGTAAGGATCTTGATGCTGGTTACACCCCGTGTCTGGAGTGTCTGCTCCAAAAATACCAATAGGGCAGACCCTACGCCTTGACGGCGATGGGTTTTTCTCACATACATTTCGGTTATTTCCCCGCAGAGAGAGTCATAGCAAAAGGAACTGTAAACCTGACCACAAGCGAATCCCACTGCTCTGTGACCAACATAGGCGATGGCTACGATTTCGTGCTGGAGGTTAGTGTCGAGGGATTCCTGAACCCACTGGCTGTCTACCTTAACATCGTTGAACTCATGGTTCATAGCTATAAGCTCATCGGTGTCTGCTTTACTGGCAATTCTCACTTCTATATTGGTACTCAAAGGAATCTCACGGGGTGGCTTGTTTCTTTGCTTCTTTGTCAGTTCTTTGGTAAAACCCATGGTTTTTGCCTCCATATCGGTAGCCGGAATGTTTAGAGGAGATCCAGTAAGTCCCCTATTCTATACTACCGCTTCCATACCTTTGCTATGCTGAGCTTGGATTAGTGGAAATCGGCTTGGCTGTTGCGATAGCTGATAAGCCGTAAGGTGACATCTTTATTTGTTTCGGCGTTTTTTTCTACGAAGTTGTGCCAAAAGGCACAACATGATGCAGGAAAAGTATTTGGAGCGCCGAAGAGCTTATATAACGAATTAACAGAGTATTGGGACTTGGGGCTTAAGGTCTCCTGATTGCAGTCAAGGCGGAGGGCTTTTCGGAAAGGGAGGATGCGTAGGATGCGGGAGCATCTATGTGTAGTCATTGCCGAGGACAATTGTTTACTACGGGGAGTATTGGTGGATTATCTGGCCGCGTTTGGAATTAGTTCCATCGAGGCCCTCACCGAAGGTGAGATCTTGTTGCCATTGAGGTTAGGTCAGGCTGATATCGTTGTATTGGATTTGGTGTTACATGGTTCGTGGTCGATGCTTCCTTTCCTGCAACGAATGCGACAGGATCCGGACTTACAGCACTTCCCATTGATAATCACCACCGCCTTCGACATAAAGGGTCTACACTTGACTGAGCAAGCCAATTACTTGACTGATTGCGTAATTTTGCAGAAACCGTATGATTTGTGTCGGATTCGCCGCATGATCATAGAGCTGACCAAGGATAGGAGGCCGCCTGTGGGAGAGTGTGTATGTCGCTAATGGCAATGTCGGTTTAATCTTCTGGCTATAGGGCATTATGTTAGAAGAGATGTGTTGCATTGCTACTGTGATATAAGGGCCTATAGACAGGAAGGATATGGTGATTTTACGCGATATTTTCTCCCCTATTGGCGGTGAACTAGAGGCGACTTTGCTGCTAGTTAAGGCATCAATACCGCAGAATCATCAATATCTTGCTAGCTTGTGTGCTCCCTTGACGGACCATCCCGGTAAGTGTATTAGGCCGGGGCTCTTGTTGCTGTTTGCACGCATGATGTGTTCTGATCTGGATTCTGTTACAGTGGTACCGGCGGCAGCAGCATTGGAATTACTTCACTGGGCTAGTTTGGTCCATGATGATGTGATAGATGGGGCCATGGTGCGTAGGGGTGTGCCCACCATCAATGCTTCTACAAATTCCGCCACTGCTATTTTGGTGGGTGATTTCCTGTTCTCTAGAGCCATTCTCTTGTTATCGGGTTATGGTCAAGATGTGCTAGAGACTGTGGCAGATCTCATGTATGAGCTGGTACTAGGGCAATTGGCGGAGCAGAGGGCAATTGGCCTCTATGGTCTAACAGAGGATGCCTATTTACGATTAATCGATCAGAAAACTGCTAGGTTTTTGGCAACAGCTTGTGGCCTGGGGGCCCGGTTAGGTGGGGCTTCCCCGGCCATGATCAGTCTATCTGAAGAGTATGGCCATGCACTGGGTATGGTCTATCAGTTGCGAGATGATTTGCTGGACATTACAGGGGACGTGGCGAGACTCGGCAAAGCCACTGGTATGGATGCTATTGTTGGAGTGGAGACTCTGCCCGCTATCAGGGCTAGGAATCTCGTGCCGGAACAGTATCATAGCGTAGTTGCGAGACTGGATGTGGATGGAAACCTAGGCGCCTTTCAGGAGCTACTATGGGAGTGTGGTGCACTGGATTACACCGAAGATCATATTGAACGCTACACCAAGCAAGGTCGCGCATGTCTAGAGGGTCTACCCCCAGGAGTTGTTAACGAGGGGCTTGGGCATTTGCTTAGCTATGTGGTATCTCGGGTGTCATAGCCATGGGCAAAGATGCCTTGCGGAGGCTTTCAGGTCTATGGCGCTTGGTACGACCTACACCTGTGGCCGCCTGGGCAGTCGTCACGCCTTCTTTGGGTTTAGTAGTTGCTTGGGGTGAGGTTGGCCGTGGCAATCTGAATTGGAAGTTGTTGGCATGGTCAGTTTTTGTGATGGTGGGTCTTCACGGTCTTGTCTCCCATGCTATCAACGATGAAGTCGACTGGCGATCCGGTACTGATATCAGCAGTTCAGGAGTGTTATCTGGTGGGTCGAAGGCAGTACACCTTGGTCTAGTCAGTTTGGCAGAATTGCCATGGATAGCTTGGATATCACTAGCTGCGACCATTTTGGCAGGAGCTTACGTGGCTATAATGACCGGCCCTTGGGTGTGGCTATATCTGTTGATTGGTATCTGGGCAGCTATCGCTTACTCCTTGC
>JAAZMF010000080.1 GCA_012798955.1 Bacillota bacterium
CAAAGTGCCCTAGGTTAACCCTATGGCCATTGTTCAGGGATGCCCCAAGTGTTCAATTCCTAAGATGTGACTTTGTGCTTGTAGTCAAGGGAAACCGAACTGTGTAACTCACAGTGTACGAGGAGAGGATCATCGGTGAAAAAGCCAGGAAACACACGGGAATACGCAGCCGATACCGCCTGGCAACGTCAGCTCGAGGTAGGCAGCTTCATCGGCCCGGCTGTGTTTCTGTTTGCCCTATTTGTGATCTATCCCATAGTTTATCTTGTCTATGGCAGTTTCTTTAAGTGGTCGGGTGTGGGCACTATGCAGTGGTGTGGCTGGGCCAATTACCTGAAGCTCTTTACCGATGACTGGATTTTCCGTGTAGCATTAAAAAACGAAGTGCTGTGGGCAGTCTTTACTATTTTCCCCCAGATGTTTCTGGGTTTCATATTAGCCGTTTGTCTGAACCGGCCTTTGTTTGGTCGCAATATCTACAGAGCTATCTTATATATGCCCGCAGTCATTTCCCCTGTAGTTATCGGTATTATTTGGCAGAGCATTTACGACCCATATATGGGCCCTTTGGCACATTTCCTCCGATCCATTGGGCTGGACTCATGGGTTCGTGCTTGGTTAGCAGAGCCGCAGATGGCACTATTTGCCATCATTGCGGTGAATATTTGGAAATGGACAGGCTGGTCAATGATCATGTACTTGGCAGGCCTGCAGGGGATTTCGGAGGAAGTTCATGAGGCAGCTACCATTGACGGGGCCAATGTCTTCCAGAGAGTCACCAAGATCATGTGGCCCATGTGTCGTGGCACCAGTTTGACTTTGATTTTACTGGGAATCATCGGCACTCTACAAGAATTTCCACTAGTATACGTATTGACCAAAGGCGGCCCTAATCACGCATCAGAGCTCCTTACTACCCATATCTTCAATGAGGCTTTTAGTATGCGTAATATGGGGTATGCTTCTGCAATTTCAGTGGTGCTACTTGTCATTGGTGTTGTCGCCAGTTTGCTTCAGCTACATTATACCGGTAATGGGGAACCGGCAAGGGGGCGCAAGGAATGAGACGACTGACAATACAAAAGCGGCAGGCCCTGGGTAGACTAGGTCGCCATCTCATTTTATTGCCTGTCACCATCATCTGGATGATCCCCATTTGGATGATGTTCGCAATTTCGTTGCGGCCAGTGGCAGAAATGTTTAGTCAGGGAATCGGTGTGAGTAATCCTATCCTAGACAACTATATTGCAGTGTGGAGAGACAATGATCTACTGATTCATTTTAAGAATAGCTTACTCATTACTGGTAGCTCGGTCTTGCTAGTCATGATCCTGGCCTCTGCCTGTGCTTATGCCATTTCGCTGATCAAATTTCGAGGAAGCTCTACCTTGTTTTTGTTCATGCTGATGACTATGACTTTACCAGTACCAGCAGTGGTGGTTCCACTAATTCAGGTACTAAAGAAGCTCAATTTGCTTAACACTTATCCGGGACTCATCGGGCCTTATGTAGCGCTGGGTGTTCCCTTTGCTGCCGTAATTATGAAGAACGCTTTTGATGGTTTCCCCAAAGAGATAGAGGAAGCGGCTTGCCTGGATGGCTGTTCTAATTGGACGATTTTCCTAAAGATTGTCTTGCCACTCAGCAAACCCTCACTAGCAGTAATTGCCATTTGGACTTTCATGCAGTCATGGAACGAGTTTATCCTGGCAATGTTGACTATGACTGAGGTAGCAATGAAACCATTGATTCTTGTGCCAATTATTTACAATGGCATGTACTTGAGCTTTCCGGGGCATTTGTTTGCCATTTTGAGTATATGTACCATCCCCATCATAGTTTTCTACCTGTCACTACAGAAGCACTTTGTTAGTGGCCTTACCGCCGGAGCGGTTAAAGGGTGATTAGAAGATTCATATGGTGGGTGGGATTCCAAAGGGCCGGGTTGGGTTGCCTGTAAGAAAAGAGGAAGATGTGTGTTTGAGAGGGTATTTCTTTTGATTCTGGATGGCTTAGGTGTAGGTGCCATGAACTGGGAAGAACCGTTTCATACCTTAGCTCATGTGGCGAAGGCAGTGCCGACTCTATCCATCCCTAACCTGAATAGCCTAGGATTATGTAGTTTGCTTTCAGATGACCCTACAAATTGGGCGGTTGGGCCCAATCTAGCCTTGGGCAAATCTGCACTCAAGCATGAGATTCCTGATAGCTACATCGGCCATCAGGAGATGATGGGTTCCGATCCACGGCAGCTTAGCATGGAGCTTTTTTCCCTCCAGAGGGAAAAGCTCAAAGATTCCTTGCTGAGTGCTGGCTATGAGGTGAAGGATGGTCCAGCTTCGGTGTTAGTTTTAGACAACGCCGTGGCATTGGGCGACAATATGGAAGCCCCTCCCGGGATGATTATCAATGTGTTTGGTTCGACCCAGCAAATAACCTATGAGAGAATCCTCGAGATTGCCAGGGTTGTACGGGCCAATTGTCGTAATAGCCGTGTGAACGCCATGGGCTCATCCAAGGTTCACATAGAAGACATATTAGGAAAAGCCAGTAGAAGAGCCAATGGCCAGATGGGTATAGATGCAGCTGCTATGGATGTTTTTGGTGATGGCTATGAAGTGACGTATCTAGGCTATGGCTTTCCCTTGGCTAAGCAGGCACCATGGGCCATTACCGAGGCGGGGTATCATGTCACTCTAATGGGCAAGATAGCTCATCTAATCGATTGTCCGGATGCCACCCTAGAGATGAGTATCGACACAGACGTGGTTA
>JAAZMF010000081.1 GCA_012798955.1 Bacillota bacterium
CCCTGATACGAAGGCTTAACTGCCAGTGGCCCAAGTGACAGGCCTACATGCTCACCTATGGACGCCCTCGATAGTAAGATATATCCGACTATCTCTTGATTAATGGTTGCGACTAAGCATAGCTCGGGGATGAATCCGGGGTCACTCCTTACTTTATCGGTAAATTCCCATTCATTGAAGTGCTCGTCCTTGCCCGGTCGATAAAAAGCCTCCTTTATGACATCCTTTATCTCTTCTATATCGCCATCTACTGCTTGCCTTATGCTAATGTTTCCCATATTACCACCCTCTACAATTTCGCCCAGAGTCCTACGCCAGCTACGTAACACTACCCACATTTCTGCGATATGGGCTAGCGTATAGTGCTGGGATCACTGTCCTCCCACCCTCCATTTGTGCTATAGTCACCCCCGCAGGCCCTCAACAAGGTGTTCATGGCACACCAGCCTACGCTTTTCTGTATAGAGACCCCCATTTCGCCACCCAGATGACATGGCCCAGAATCGCCTGGGACACCCACTCGACCGTGATATGATTGTCATCATAGGCTCCCACAAGAGAGCTATTTGATATTACTAGGGGTCCGATGGCTCGCTTCTCTTTTCCTCCAAGCACGTATGAAATCCTTTTGGCTTTTGCTGAACATTTCCATTATCAAGCATCGACCTGAAATGACCTGTACTTAGTCAACCATCGCCTGTCTCACTGTATGACCCATCCCATATGCATAGCAAGGTAGTGGATCCCCAGCGAGCAGGATGGTAATTTGCAGGAAGATGTTTTTTCCTAATGAACATTTGTAAGAGTGTAGTATCTAAGGGACAGATTGAGGGGGATGTCACATGATGAAGGTCCAAGGGAAAGGCCCACTAGCCCCGTTTGACTTACGCTGTGAATACATTAGCCAAGCACTAGGGATTGATCGGCCCAATCCCAAGTTATCCTGGATCCTAAGGCATAGCAAACCCAATGAGCACCAAAGGGCATACCAAGTGATTGTAGCTGATTGTGAGAGCATAGTGACCAAGGAAGAGGGCAATATCTGGGATAGTGGCAAAGTGGAGTGCTCACGTTCGGTTAACGTTACTTACCAAGGCCAAGCACTCAAATCCTGCCATAAATACTATTGGCGTGTCCGTTGGTGGGATAGTAGCGATACGGTGAGTTCCTATAGCGATATTGCAGAATTCGAGACAGGTTTCCTTTGCCAAGAGGAATGGTCGGCTGCTTGGATCGCCAATGGTGATGATGCTTCGGGCAATTCCGTAACCGTCAAGGCAAGGTATAATCTGCGGCCAAGTAGCCTCTTACGCAAAGAGTTTCATATAGGCAAAAAGATCAAGGCTGCCCGGGTGTATATCGCCGGGCTTGGCTACTACGAACTTCGGATCAATGGTGCAAAGGTCGGGGACCGCGTGCTAGATCCCGGTCAAACCGACTACTCTAAGACGATACTTTATTCCGCATATGATGTTACTTCCATGCTTAAGGACGGTACCAATGCCATGGGTGTAATGCTCGGTAATGGCCGCTATTGCAGCTTTCGTTGGCAGGAAGATGCCCTGTTCGGATATGATGGCTTCCCGTGCCTGAGGGCAGAACTACGTGTCATCTATATGGACGGCTCTATAGATAGAATTGTTACAGACACTTCTTGGCAGACCAAGCGAGGTCCTGTGGGGATAAACGGCATCTTCTATGGGGAATTCTATGATGCTCGTATGGAAATAGAGGGCTGGGACGAGCCCCATCTAGATGATATCGGCTGGGCACAAGCAATCAAGGTAAATCCACCGGGTGGTGCTATGAAAGCCCAAACTATGCCGCCAATCAAGGTAACTAGGCGACTACCACCGGTTGAAATACTTAACCCTGAACCAGATGTGTACATATATGATTTCGGGCAAAACATCACAGGTTGGGCCAGATTGAAGGTAAACGGTGAAAGAGGCACAATGATCAAGATGCGCTTTGCGGAAGTATTGGATGACTGCGGCAGACTTGAAACCCGCATTAACAGAGAGGCAGAGGCAACCGATACATACATTCTCAAAGGCAAAGACATAGAGATCTATGAGCCCCGCTTCACCTATCATGGATTTCGGTATGTGGAAGTTACCGGTTACCCAGGAACGCCAACACTAGATAGTCTAGAGGGCTGTTTTGTCCATACCGCGGTGGATTACGTTGGCGGTTTCTCTAGCTCCCATAAGCTCTTCAACGAGATCCACCAAAATGTGATCTATGGCCAATTGGCTAACTTGATGAGTGTACCTACTGATTGCCCCCAAAGGGATGAACGCATGGGCTGGATGGGCGATGCCCAGCTGGTCGCAGAAGAAGCTATTTACAACTTCGACATGGCAGCTTTTTATGTCAAATATCTGCAAGACATTAAGGATGCTCAAAAAGAAGACGGCAGCCTCTCTGATGTAGTACCACCTTATTGGCCCCTTTATCCAGCTGATCCTGCTTGGGGCACCGCTTATGTTACCTTAGCCTGGGAGATGTATCGCTACTATCATGATATAGAGATACTCAAAGAGCACTATGGTAGTATGAAGAAATACGTACAGTTCCTGGAATCCATGGAGCAAGATGGATTGGTCACCCATGTCAAATATGGTGAATGGTGTTCCCCAGGTAGCGTGCCCCCCAAACGCAATCCCCGGGAAATAACCTCAGCCTTCTACTATTACCACGATGTTCTCTACTTGGGCCAGATAGCCGAAGTCATTGGCGAAGCCGAAGATGCTACTTACCTTAAAGGCAAGGCCAATCGCATTCGAGATGCTTTTAACCAAAAATACTTCCATGAAGAGACTAAAGCCTATGGCAATAATGACCAGACTTCTAATGTCTTGGGCTTGCAGTTTGGGCTAACCCCAGAAGGCATGGAAGAAGCAGTGGCAAAAAACCTCGTTTCCCATATTACTGAACAAACCGATTACCACTTCGATACCGGGATCATTGGCACTAGGTACATGCTAGATACCCTCACTAGGTGGGGCTATAAGGAAGTGGCCTATCGGATGATGGCCCAAGAGAGCTACCCGAGCCTCGGCTACATGATTAAAGAGGGTGCCACCACTGTTTGGGAGAGGTGGGAAAAGCTCACCGGCACCGGCATGAATTCCCATAACCACATCATGTTCGGCACAGTAGACACTTGGTTCTACCGTGCTCTAGCCGGCATACAGCTAGGCAAGCCGGGGTGGGAGAAAGTGATTATAAAGCCGGCAATTCCTGCCGCTCTAGATCATGTAAGTGCCTCAATCAAAACCCTGAAAGGCCAGATCCAATCGAGCTGGAATCGCAACAAACATGGATTCGAGCTAAAAATAACCATTCCGGTCAACACGAAAGCTGTTCTCTATGTTCCAAAACTTGAATATGAAACGCTAACGGCTACCATTAATGGGCTAGCCATCCCGGGTGATGCCTTTAGCATCGTTACGGAAAATGGAGAGCCATATTACCGGATGGAGGGTGGCTCTGGGTGTTATCACTTCCGCTTAAGGTAGCAGGGCAAGCAGCGGACACATCGTCCCTCGGAACATATTCCGAGCTTCCCAGGGATAGATATCGAGTAGGGTGCCGCTAAGTGATCACGTTGGCATGATTGCAGTTGCTTTCCATGGCTCTTGTGGCGTCTCTAGCTTCTATGGCAATCTAAGCGGGAGATTACGCTCAGGAGTATGGCTAGCGCTGGAAAGTTCCGAGGAGTAAGGGACTATGAGAGGTGAGCGGGGCAACCATTGACGGACCCCGCCCATCTCTAGCTCGCACGATTTCGGAAGAGGATTTGGTTTGCTCAGGGTTTCACGGACCTAGTTGCAATATACTGAGGGGCATACTCCCGCAAAAGCCCTGAACCTTCCCTATCGCGATCTTCGTATAGGTCAGTCAGTACAAAGTTGGCCCTTAGTTGCCCGCCTATTTGCTCTTCGAGAGTGTGGCTAAATTGAATACCCTCAAGGTTATTAACCATGTGTTGGTATTCTTCCTCACTGGCGTTCTTTAGTGGATTAAAGGGTAGTTTGTTCTCGATGATGAGAGGAAGATTCCTATCATCGTTCACCAGAAAGTTCAGCCCATTATCCATTCCGGCAAGCAATACGCCTCCCTTTTTCAAAACGCGATAGCATTCATTCCAAACATGATATACATCTTCCACATAACAGTTTGAAACAGGGTGAAAGATCATATCGAAGCTATTATCTGCAAAAGGCAAGGGTTTCGTCATGTCGCCCTTGACGATCTCTATCTTATATCCTTCCCGTTCGGCAACCATGCGCTCACTCTCCAGTTGCTTCTCGGAGTTATCGAAGACTGTGCAATCTGCACCTAAGGCAGCGAAAATGGGCATCTGTTGACCCCCACCACTGGCTAACCCCAATATCTTTGCACCTCGCAAAGGCAAAAACCACTCTTTGGGAACATATCTCGTGGGGGTCAAGTAGACGCCCCATTCACCTTTCAAGGCATTGACGTATTCCTCATGGCTAATAGGAATAGACCAGTCGCATCCGCTTTCGGCCCACCGATCCCAAGTTCTCGAGTTGATCTCTGCATAATTCGCTCTTCTTTGCATACCAAGCCCCCGCTTCTAATCGGATAATCGGTGCCCATAGCATAATCCAGTAACCTATACACTAAGCAGGCCGTCAGTCTGGACCAAATAGGGGTACTACCTAGTGAGTACCGCCAGATAATCCTCCAACTTGGCGAGCAAGGAGTTATACCACCAAGCTTTACAGAGCAAATAACTCCAATGATCGGTTTTGGCAACTTGGTGAGTTCTATTTTGCTGCCGCCGTTTCCTGAGCTAAAAGTGATGACTCGACATCTTCCACCGTGGATTCCAGCAGAGCACGCTTCAAGACTTGGCGACGTGCGTAAAAGAAGCTCCCCACCTGGCCAATCCCTGCCAAGGCCCACGAAACAGGATAGCACATGAAAAGCACCATGACTGTAGGATACCAAGCAAAGACCGTAGCCAACCAGACGATGCGCATGATACAGGCTCCTACTAATGTACAAAGCATAGGCAATATGGAATAGCCCATTGCCCGGGTCAAGCCCGGAAATACGCTCATGAACCCACACGTGAAATACGCGGCCATCATAACCTTCATGCGAAGCATTCCCAGTTCGATAACATCAGGATTAGACGTATAAAGACCCAGGAGTGGCCTACCGAAAAATAGTGTTGCCCCCCCTAAAACAATCCAAGTCACGAAGATCAATATGGTGCATACCCTTGCGATGTTATCGATCTGATCATATTTCTTGGCTCCCATGCTCTGCCCGGTGAAGGTTATGGCCGCATTGTAATAGGCGTTCGTGGCGGTGCTGACAAAACCTTCCACATTGCTTGAAGCGGCGCTAGCCGCCACCATGACGGAACCGAAGGAATTGACCGCTGACTGGATTAGCACATTGGAAATAGAGAACAATAGGCCCTGAAGGCCAGCGGGCAGGCCGATCCTCACTATGTCCTTAAGCTTATGCGTATCAATCCGCATCAGACCAAAACTGAAACGTATGGCCCCGTCGCTTCTAGATAGACAGGTCATGATTAGTAGCATCGCAAGATACTGGGAAATAACAGTTGCCCATGCTACACCTTTGACACTCATATGTAGCACGATCACGAAGAACATATTAAGTATGACGTTTACAATACCAGTGATTGTAAGGTAATACATGGGACGGCGACTATCACCTATAGCTCTAAGTATTGCCGCACCAAAGTTATATACCATGCTCGCGGGTAAGCCAATAAAGTAGATCCTAATATATAGAGCCGATAAATGAACAATGTCTTCTGGAGTACCCATCATATCCAGCAAAGGCTTGGAAAGAGCTAACCCTATTGCCATAACAATCAACCCACCAATTGCGCTAACTGCAATGGATGTGTGAACAGACCGCCTGATAGCATCGGGTTTACCCGCACCGTAATCTTGCGCTACGATAACACTTGTACCTACTGACAAGCCCATAAACAAGTTGACGATGAGGTTTATGAGGGAACCCGTCGCCCCCACCGCGGCCAGTGCTTCACTTCCGGAGAAACGCCCTACAACTACCATATCAGCGGCATTAAATAGCAGCTGGAGAAGATTCATTGCCATGATGGGCAAAGCAAAGATCAGCATCCTATTAATCAAAGGTCCGCTGTGTATGTCAAAGTCATCCACCTGTGAGACCATAGAAATATCCGCTTCCTTTCTATCCGTTGAATCATGTATGATACCAATTCATCATACCATACCTACGTTAGCAGTTCTTGAAACTGTTGTTGCCATTAGCGTAAAGCTATGTGCGTCATGCTACATCGGTCAAGTCTGCTGTACAGTAAGCGCATCGAACGGCCTTAATCGGTATATCCGATAAGCAGTATGGACACTTCTTTGTTGTCGGCGTCGTTGGAGCCACTGCATCCTTTTGATCCGCAGCGGCCGCATCTCTTAGCTTGTTCATCCACTTCACCACGAGGAAGAGAGCAAATGCAACAACGACGAAATCAATAATATTGTTTACAAACAGGCCGTAGTTTACGGTAGGGGCTCCTGCTGCCTTAGCTTGGGCAAGAGAATCATAACCAAGGCCAGACAGATCGATAAATAGATTGGAGAAATCCACCTTGCCAATGAGAAGACCTATAGGCGGCATGATGATATCGTTTACTAAGGATGATACGATCTTGCCAAAAGCTCCTCCTATGATAATCCCAACTGCCATATCTACTACGTTCCCTTTTACCGCAAACTCTTTGAATTCCTTGAACATCAGTCGTCCTCCCCTTCATCCAGTATTAGGCAGATAGCATCGCCATCGTCGCTACTGTCGAGTAGATGATTCTTCATAGCTAACTACATACCTGCCAGGAACAAATGGAGATGAGTTAGCAATGCTCAGGGTTCTCGATCAACCAAATGCCACTTCTATGGGGGAATTGGGCGATGTAAGGGCGTGTGGAATTCCTCTCTAGTGTGCAAACGTACCACTTCTTATGAATGGAAAAGATATTCTCTATTGAACTCCCCCACGTTATTATAATATAATGAACTTAGTTATTATTTCCATCGCTATGGTCGCATCTGTTTCAGGGAGGAAGCAACATGTCAATCCGACTCAAGCTCTTCTTGTGGATCAGTTTCCTTGGAGTTGTGGTTATCATAGGTACCATATCCTTCATGAGTCGCCAAGCCCTAGTTCTCATCGAAGATAGCGAAGAAAGGGAGTTAGAGCACCTAGGGAGTGTGATACAAGCCAGATTGGAGGAACAGACGGAAGCAGCCCGGGATATGACCTTAAGCATCGCCAGTAACCGGGAGATTCAGCGTCTCTTTGCCGAAAGAGACAGAAATAAGCTCCTGGAGGAGTTGCTTCCCGTTTACGAAACCGTGAAACATAGATACGCCCAGATGCAGCTGCATTTGCCGGATTCCACATCATTTCTTAGGCTGCACCAGCCGGATCGCTACGGAGATAGTTTGCAGGGCTTTCGCTTTACTGTCAATGAGGCCAACCGCTCCTTAAAAGTTGCTACGGGATTAGAGGAAGGTCGGGGGGGCTATGGTTTGAGGGTAGTCGCCCCTATGTTTTTCGATAACAGACATATTGGTTCCGTGGAGTTTGGGGGGGATTTCGGCCCTGCCTTCATCGAAGGACTTAAGGCCGATTTTGATGGCGAATATTTCATGTATCAGTTCCAGGACGGGGATGTTGCCTGGGAAGAGCATGGTGCTCAAACCTCCGGGCTATTGGCCGCAACTGCAGATGCAGACAACTGGCCACCCAATGACGGGCTCCTGTCTAGAGTTGGACAAGGTATCTCCCAACAATACATATCCGAGGACAGCAAGCATAGAGTGCTACTGATTCCTATACGGGATTTCCAGAAGGCCATCGTCGGTTATCTGAAAGTCGTCCGCAATCGGGAAGAGATTCTGACCCTAGTGACAGTATCCCTCAAGGGTGGCTATATCTTAGGAATAGCAGCGGCCTTCCTAACTGCTTTGCTGCTCTATTTCATCCAAGGGTATCTACTGAAACCCCTAGTCAATTTGGCCCATGTGGCCATGGCTATGGGCGCCGGTGATTTCACCAGAGATTTTTCCTACAGCGCCAATGATGAGATCGGACAAATCTCATCGGCCCTAGCAAATCTGCGGGTGAGAACCGCCGCCATGGTGGGCAGGATATCTCAAGTGTCCATTTCCCTAACCCAAGCAAGCCATCAGCTATCGACCTCCACTGCGGAAACTGCCGCATCTATTGAGGAAGTCGCAAGCACTACCAACCATTTTGCCGCAAATGCCGGGACTCTAGGTGAACACATGACCGAAATGTCTGTAGAAGCCGGTACTACCCTGAGCCATGCAGCAGATGGAACTAGTGCCCTAAGCCACATCGTGCAAAGTAGTGAGGCCCTAAGTCTCCAAATGGCTAACATAGAGAGGAATATCACGGAGCTTGGAGACAGCTCCCAAGCTATTGGGCATATTGTTGGCGTCATGGCCGATATCGCCGGCCAAACCAACCTACTGGCACTAAATGCAGCCATCGAAGCTGCCAGAGCGGGAGAACATGGTAGGGGCTTTGCCGTGGTAGCCAATGAAGTCGGGAAGCTGGCAGAGGAATCATCTCGTGCAGCGCAAGAGATCACGGAGCTTGTCAAGAAAATCCAGCAAACCACTTCCCAAGCAACCAAGGATATGGACAGCGGTGCGAAAGCTGCAGATGATAACGCCCGGATAGCCAAAGAGAACAGCCACACCATCGGACAGATCATCCACGGCATGGAGAAATTGGCCCAAAGAGTTAGAGAGATGTCCACCGCATTGGCAACGATTGAAGATGGCAGTCAGCAGATAGCCGCCATCACCGAGGAGCAATCCGCCAGCACCCAAGAGGTGGCCCATTCCGCAGGCGAGCTAAGTGCCATGGCCGAAGAGCTGCGGGGATTGATAGCGTGGTTTGAGCTTACTGAACACGCAGGTGAACGCCACTGCGAGCACTAAGCTTAGCCTCAGTCTTCTGCACTATTATAAATACGGGCGATCCACAAGGAAAAAGGAGCGGAAGAGCGTCTCGGCCCAGCCGGTAGGTGCACTCTATCATGATTACTGGTCCAATATACGCTTAAGAAATTCCCGGGTCCGCTCTTGAAGGGGATTATTGAAAATCTGCTCCGGTGAACCTTCTTCGGCAATGACCCCCTTATCCATGAAAACCACCCGATCGGCGACTTCTCTAGCGAATCCCATTTCGTGTGTAACGACTAACATAGTCAACCCGGATTCTGCCAGCTGTTTCATGACCTTAAGGACTTCCCCCACCGTCTCCGGATCTAGCGCAGAGGTTGGCTCATCAAATAACATGACATCCGGATCCATGGAAAGCGCCCTGGCAATGGCTACCCGCTGCTTTTGTCCCCCGGACAACTGCCTGGGCTTAGCATTGATATATTGTTCCATACCAACCACCCGCAAGTAGTTCATCGCCACTTCTTCCGCTTCTGCCCTAGAACGCTTAAGCAATTTGATCTGTCCCACCATGCAATTGCTCAACGCATCATGGTTATTGAACAGGTTAAACTGTTGGAAAACCATCCCCAACTTTTGCCGGTATTGATAAACATCGTGTTCCTCGTCTAGAATATTTTCACCTTTGTAAATGATTTGGCCGCCACTGGGCCTCTCCAAAAGGTTAATGCAGCGCAGAAGAGTTGATTTTCCCGAACCAGAGGAACCGATAATACAGACCACTTCACCTTTGCGTACAGAGAAATTTATATCCTTCAGTACCTCGTTAGCACCAAAAGACTTGCTTAAATGCTGAACCTCAATGATCTTATCCAAAGCTTCTCCCCCCACACCTACTTGCTTTGTTGACTAAGCCGCAGCATGTCCTCGGGTGTTGCCACCTGCATTTGGTTCAAAGTGTAGCTTTCCGGCCCATCCATTTTCCTTTCGAGATAGCGAAGGATCCTGGTCACAGTAAAGGTCATAATGAAATAGATGATGCAGGCCACAAAGAAGGCCTCAAAATACCTAAAGTTATTGCCGGCAACGGATTTAGTTTGAAAGTAAAGCTCAGTTACGGAGATGACATTAAGAACGGATGTATCCTTAATATTGATGACAAACTCATTTCCGGTGGCAGGAAGAATATTGCGGATGGCTTGTGGTAAAACCACATTGAACATGGTTTGAAGATGGTTCATACCGATAGCATGAGCCGCTTCAAACTGCCCCCTATCAACAGAAATAATACCGCCTCGAACGATTTCCGCCATATAGGCCCCGGTATTAATTGACACGATAAAAATCGCTGCAAATAGGCGGTCCATATGAATACCAAATGCCAGAGCTGTTCCATAGAAAATAACCATTGCCTGAACAATCATGGGGGTACCCCGGAAAAACTCTATATAAGAAGCAAGCACTCCATTACCCACTTTGAGTAGGATTCTTCTTATTCCCCGCTCCGGCATGGGAACAGTTCGTATAACACCGATCAATAAACCAATAAGTGAACCGATTATGGTCCCAATAATGGAGATCAAAAGAGTGATACCGGCACCCCGCAAGAACATAGGCCAATATTCAGATAAGATTCGTATAATCCATTCTAAGCTCATCATTCTCTCCCTTCAATAAGCACTTCGGTGGTATTCAATAAAACCGACTGCATTTGCATGTAGCCGGTTTTATAGGCACAATTCTACTACCTAGTTTGATGTCGGTTGATTTTTGATGGCATCATCCATAATCCTAAGTCGCTCTTCCGCAGAAATCCCTTTTAGTATCTCATTGATTTTGGCGGTAAGGGGACTGTCTTTTTTCACCCCAACAGCAATGGATGTATCATCAGGGGAAGTGATAAATCCTTCCCTAAACTCTACCATTTTAAAGTCCTTGTTAGCAGATTCGGCACTGACACCTTCCGGGCGTTCGGAAACATAACCGTCAATAAAACCTGATTGCAGGGCTACCCTCATAGCCGGGAAATTGTCCATTGCAGTCTCTTTCACAACACCATTGATCTGATCAATTACTTCATAGTGAAATGTATTGAGCTGGGCAGTGATTTTTGCGCCGCTAAAATCTTGAATGGATGTTGCATTCTCATATTCACTGCCGCTTTTTACCACTATCACCAGATCCGATTCATAATAGTTGTCAGAGAAATCAATGGTCAATTTACGATTTTCAGTAGGTGACATACCAGCGATAATGGCATCGATTTTTCCAGAAGTCAAAGAAGGTGTTAAACCGTCCCACTCAGTTTTCACTATCACCAATTCTTTGCCCAGACCCTTGGCAATCCTTTTGGCAATCTCCACATCATAGCCACCAGCATATTCGGGGCTGCCATCAATTTTTGCACCGCCATTGTCAGCAGTCATTTGGGTCCAGTTAAAAGGTGGATAGTCTGCCTCCATACCAACCCTAAACACATTCGTATCATCGGAGCCGCTAGAACCACACCCGGCAATTAAAAAGCTCCCAAATAAGATCATGACAACCGCTAAGGATAATCTCTTTTTCACCGATGAACCCTCCCTTTCCTCAACCTCGGTTACTTTGTCATTAGGCCCTAATAAAATAAACCTGAGACGGATCTCAGGTTTTCCCCAAATACCCCCCCTTTTCCCCCGACGAGATAGCACAACTCAATAAGCCGGGACGCCTATTGAGACAATCCTGCAATTATTCACTGCAGAATCAGCAAATAATGCCGAGCGCATTATTCACTTCGGCGACATTTCCTTCTCCTTAGTATCATCACTGCTCCCGCTCCACAAAGGACTGTTAAATGCCGCGCCTCTACCTCACCCGAAAAAGTGAGGTTATATATGTAATTACATAAAGCTTATATTACTGTTACGCATCTGTCAACTCAACTGAGTCAACCGGAGTGAGTCAACGATTATCGGGTCAGGGATTCCCTCCAATGTTAGTGTTAGAGAGGTTCATTAAATCGGCATGCCA
>JAAZMF010000082.1 GCA_012798955.1 Bacillota bacterium
AATGAAAAAGTTAGCATCAATAAAAGACCTAGCCAAAAACTGGGCATGGATACTCCAATCAGTGTACCAACTAGGCACAAGTGATCTATCCAGGAGTATTGACGGACAGCTGAAATCACGCCTACAGGAATAGCTATAGCTACGCTGATGGCAAGTGCAGCTAAGGCTAACTCTATCGTGGCCGGCATACGCTCAAAAATGGCCTCCAATACTGGTTGTTGAGTATACATGGAGGTCCCCAGATCACCCTTAAGAAGATTTCCAAGGAAAATGAAATACTGGGTCAGAAGTGGTTTGTCCAGGCCATATTGGGCCCGCATCTGGGCAATGGTCTCCGCATCCGGTGTTATGTGCGGATTGGAGCTTAGCATGATACTTACAGGATCACCTGGTAATATGTTAAGCAAAGCAAAGACTATAAAGGAGATGCCTATAAGCAGTGGAATCATAGCTAGCAGTCGCCGGGCTAAATATCTACCCATCGAAAGCACCCCCTTCCCAATAAGGATATAATTGATGGATATTCGCCATTCGTACCTATTCACCTGCCGGAAGGGGTGAATTCGGCGACAGAACGCCGTTAAGAGCTAGTAAACGGTGTATGTCAATTAAGTTTTGATAGCAAGTGGGCTTTAGGGGAGTCTGACTTGAGGGTAGAATGGCCAACATGAGCAGGTGGGCAGGTATTCGGCCCGCCTTATCGTATAGTTACAGTGGACTTTTGAGGGTGCAGGTGTGGGGGAGTCACGGAATGTCGGATCTTGAACTACAAAAGAGCCCATGGTGGCCAAGACCAAGCAGGGAGCAGGTGGGCTATTTTAAGCAGGGTGTCGGGACAGGTTTGCCCATTGCCTTTGGATATTTCCCTTCGGCTGTCGCATTTGGAGTAGTTGCATTGGCGGCAGGTTTGACGTGGCGACAAGCTTTGCTCATGTCGGTGTTTGTCTTTTCCGGTGCGGGTCAGTTCATGAGTGTCAACCTATGGGGAAACGGCGCAGCACTGGTTGCCATCATCGTGGCTAATGCAGTGATCAATTTGAGATATGTAGTAATGTCTGCTAGTCTTTCTCGAAGACTCCGTCTCAATCGGTGGCAGGCAGCTATCGTAGGGTTTGGTGTAACCGATGAGACATTTGTGACCAATTACCTAGCCAATTTCCACCAAGTAGCGCAGGGCGAAACGCTGGAAGGTGGCGGGGGGCATAGAGATATTTTGCCAAGTGGTTTCGTTATGGGAGTTAACGTTGTATCTTACCTTGGTTGGGTAGCAGGCACGGGTACTGGTATTGCCTTTGCTGGTGTTCTATCGGAGCGTATGGTTTCTGGCATGGGGATTGTGCTCTATGCTATGTTCATCGCATTGCTGGTTCCTTCCATAGCCAAAGCCTGGAAAATCGGAGTGGTAGCCGCAGTTGGTGGGGTTTTCTGTTGGCTTTTTGGTCAAGTACTTTCCTTTGGATGGTCCATGGTATTGGCGACAACATTTACTGCCGCCTTAGGAGTCTGGCTCTGGGGTGAGGAGGTCGACGAATTGTGACATCAAGAGCCTACGTTCTACTGCTATGTGGTATGATGCTTGGTACCTATTTGCCAAGAACTCTTCCGTTGCTACTATCTGGTGAACGGCCTTTGCCCATGTGGCTTGAACGATGGCTTAAGCTAGTTCCTTACGGGGCTTTAGGGGCATTGATCTTCCCGGGCATATTACTAGTGGATCCTGAGCACCCCTGGATTGGCATGGTGGGGGGATTAGTGGCTGTTTTGGTTAGCTGGAAGTGGAATAATCTAGTTCTTACGATTGTAATGGCATTTGCCGTGGTGACCATCTTGAGATAGTAGGGCAGTAGTCATAGTAGATGTCCTAATGGAGGAGACAGCCGTGACCCGTAGCAACAGACCTTTTCATATTATGGTTAAACCGGCGGGACCAAGCTGTAATCTTGCCTGCCAATACTGCTTTTATCTAGATAAAGATGAGCTCTATCCTGAGACGGCCCGGTTTCGTGTGGATGAAGGGCTTTTGGAGGAATTCATCCATCAATATATAGATTGCCAACCTGGGCCGGTAGTGCCCTTTGCTTGGCAGGGTGGAGAGCCCACGTTGATGGGTTTGGACTTTTTTAAGAAGGTTGTGAAGCTACAAGAGCGCTATCTACCTGATGGCTGGCGGGCAGAAAACGCTATCCAGACCAATGGAACATTGCTTACAGAAGAGTGGTGCGATTTTCTAAGGGAAAATGGATTCTTAGTGGGGATAAGTCTTGATGGGCCCCCCAAGCTCCATGATGTTTACCGACACACCAAACAGGGTGGCCCCACAGCTGAGCTTGTACTTCGGGGGTTACGCTTACTGCAGACCTACGGTGTTGAGTATAACATTCTCTGTGTTGTGAACAGTGTCAATGCCCAGTACCCCCAAGAAGTATATGGGTTTTTTAGAGACCAGGGGGTAAAGCATATTCAGTTTATTCCCTTAGTAGAACATCTAGGTCATGGAGAGGTTACCCAAAGGACTGTAAGTGGGCTAGATTACGGACGTTTCCTTACAGCGGTTTTCAATCAATGGGCTAGTCATGATCTTGGGCGGATTTTCGTGCAATTGTTTGAGGAATGTGTATCGGTTTGGGTAGGATATGGCGCCCACCTGTGCCTTTTTGCCGAGACCTGCGGTCGTGCCATGATTCTTGAGCATAATGGTGATGTGTATGCCTGCGATCATTTTGTCTTTCCGGAACATAAGTTGGGGAACATAAACGAAGAATCTCTATATCAGTTAGTGGAATCGCCGGCGCAAAGGCAATTTGGTCTAGATAAACGAGATAGGCTACCCAAGTATTGCCGTGAATGCTATGTGCAGTTTATGTGTAATGGTGGATGCCCCAAGAATCGCTTTTTGACGACTGCCGAAGGTGAGGTAGGTCTAAATTATCTTTGCTCCGGTTACAAGCAATTCTTTACGTATGTAGCTCCCTTTATGGAGGACTTTGCTACTTTGTTTAGGCAGCAGGCACCGCCACATGCCATGGCGGAAAAAGCGAGACGTAGAATAGAAGGGCTATGGCAAGGTGTAGGGCGCAACGATTCATGCCCTTGTGGTAGTGGGTCAAAATACAAGAAGTGTTGTCAAGGGTTGGAGGTTAATGTGGGCTGATGATGAGCTTTTTGCCTAAGAAGATGTTTTTTGGAGATGCCCTCGGTGCTCATTAAACCTCCTTTGGCTTCATCTGTATATAGACGTAAATATCCCAGTCTGAAGGCGTGGGAAACAGCACTCTCCCTTCATTTGGAAGGGCAAGCTATGTGTTTGCTACATACTACTTCATGGTATTTTGATCTAGTTGATTCCTCTCTATTTGCTTAGCCCCATACTTTCAAGGTTGTTTAGACTAATGGCTAAGCTCTCAAAGGGATCGCCGGGGCAAATGTCTTGTTCTACAATGTACCAGATCACCCCAGCTTCCCGGCAGGCATCAAGAATGGCGGGCCAATTCAGATTACCTTCACCTACTTCGGCGTAGGTAGGCTCGCCATCTTTGACCATCATGTCCTTAAGATGAACTAAGGGAGCCCGGTCTTTAAGGTTACGAATCCAGAGGGCAGGATCACCACCACCGTGCTGAATCCAGTATGTATCAATTTCACTGGTAAAAAGCAGTGGATCACTCTCTGAGTATAGGATCTCTAGGGCTGTCTTTCCCTGGAATTTTTCCAGTTCAAAGCTGTGGTTGTGATAGCCGAAGATAAGGCCACCCTCCTTAAGCGTAGCAGCTACCTTTGAAGCCTCTTTGGCAAACTGGTGGTAGCCCGCTTCATGCCTGTATTCTTGGGGAATACTTCCTATAGCCACGTATTTGCAGCCATAGATTTGATGCTCTTTAATTACTCTTTCCGGTTCATTGGCAAGGCGGTAATAGTCAGTGTGGGTAGCCGCCACAAGTAGTCCGGCCTCATCGGCAAGATCACGAACCTGCTGTGGCTCCATAGGTCCTAGGGCAGATAGTTGAACAGCGTCATACCCTATCTCCTTGATTCGCTGCAGTGTTCTGGCAAGATCCTGAGGCGTTTGGGTAAATTGTCTGACTGTATACAAAGTGGCCGCGATTTGTGTGGTAGACAAGTGTAGTCCCTCCCATTTTGTGTTAGTTGCCTTTTGTACTTTCCCTTCCAAAGCATTAGATTCCTTCTGTAGATGGGTGTACGATCTGCATATTCATGTGTCGAGACCTATAGAAGTCATTATCCATTGGCGTTTTTTTGGGCGCTTTTCGTCGGATGTAGATGGCTTGCATGGGCACTGGATTTTGACGTATGATGGTACTGATACTAGAAT
>JAAZMF010000083.1 GCA_012798955.1 Bacillota bacterium
CTGCATTACTCCCATGGTTGACTGTTAGCCTAGAGAATGTGATAATAGTAACAAACGAACTATGTTACTTGTCGATGGGTTTTTTCGACCCAACCTATGGGACGTTTAGATAGATTGATATAGCAGGAAGGGGGCGGGGCGGCTCTGCTGCGTTGGGCAGTTTGACGCGCAGTTGAAAGTCGCAGACCATGTGGAAATCACCAAAAAAGCCGAGTACGCCGTAACCATTCTCATTGATCTGGCCACTCAACCGGGAGATTGCTTTGTGACGGCCCGGGATATTGCAGATCGACAAGGTATACCTCGAACATTTGTGCCTCAGATTATTTCAACTCTCAGCCAAGCGGGGTGGGTGGAGGGTATGCGTGGTCCGGGCGGGGGTGTCCGTGCCACCAGCGATCTTGGTGAACTAACAGTCTTGGAGATTATCGAGACAGTGGAAGGCCCCATCGCAATTACCCGTTGCCTATTAGACGAAAGCCAAAACTGTGAGAATCGGCCCCATTGTCCATTGCATGGATTGTGGATACGGGCTCAAGATGCAATGCTAGATGTGTTGCGGGAAACTACTATTAGTGGATTGGTGGAGCAAAAAAAGGAACTCATAGCCGAAGTCTCGGTTTAGTGGAACTTAGTGCGGCTAGTGTAAATGTTGCACTCGCCTTCTCGCCAATATACACACCAATCACAGCGTGTACAGCCACTGGACATGGCGGTATTGAGCCAAGATATACCGTATCCTTGAGCATCTGAGATGGGCTCGTATTCAGTGCAGTGGGAAGCGATACGGTGAAGTTTGATCTCTTCTTCGCCCATCTTTTTCACCTCCGGATTCTATTAATATGTTGTCCAAGGGCAACAAAAATACCCTTCCATCTGACTTATCGGAAGGGTATTCCACATAGCGACTTCCAAACTAGATGTTACCGTGTAGCAAAGCTCGGCAAGGGCTTCTTCTTGAAGTCAAAGGCGAGACGCCGTTGGGCTTTGTAACACAAGACTCCTTGATTATGATAACCGCCAAAGAACTCGCAAGTAAGGCAGCGGCTAGGGCTGATTTGCAGGTCTCTCTTGGGACAGGTCACGTCTTTCACCTCCTAGACGAGCTTCCAGTAAGCTACTGTATGTTAAGGCATGAAGACCATGTATGCAACCTATAGGGATCAAATATGACCCGCCTGTGTATGGGTCTGTCCCGCATACCTGCTTGCATTATATCACCCTCTGTTAAGGAGTCAAGGTAACTTAAAGAGCCTTAACACAAGTTTTACAGCACTGGGTCTAGTGGGCTTTTGACGTGGCAAAGGGCATGAATTCAGGCCTATTTTGGCACTGTTTTGCCTGCATTGATTCTCTACTTAACTGAAAGGATATACCACATATCTACAGAAATAGTACGAAACAGGCGGTAACTTCAGGACTTTGATAATCAGTGTACCAGCTATTTTGGTTTAGTGGAGGTGAAGGCGCACCTTTCCTCAATACATGGGGAAAACGTTGTGGCCTGGGCAAATATGATTGCAGAACTTATCATGGTGGGAACAGAACTGCTCTTAGGGGAAGTGATAGATACAAACTCCGCTTACCTTGCCGAACGGTTAGCGGCTATTGGGGTGGATCTATTTTACGTGACCAAGGTGGGGGACAATCAAGGAAGGATCGCGAGATTAGTTAAGGAGGCCCGTCAAAGGGCTGATGTTGTGATTACCTCCGGGGGGTTAGGGCCAACCGTTGATGATCTGACCAAAGAAGCAGTAGCGGAGGCCTTTGAGCTAGATTTGGTGCTTTGTGCCGAGGCCCTTGGGGCTATCGAGGCAAGATTTCAGTGTATGCAAGTTCCTATGTCAGACAATAACCGACGGCAAGCCTATCTACCCCGTGGTGCAAAGCCATTGCCTAATCCCAAGGGCACTGCCCCAGGTGTTTTGCTAGAGCTAGCCGATGGTAAGGCCATTATCATGTTGCCAGGAGTACCGGTAGAACTAGAGGCTATTATGGAAGGCTCGGTGATTCCCTATCTAGCCCAGCGGGCTGCGGGGGATAATGGGATTATCTTCTCTAGGGTATTGAGATTCTATGGACTAGGTGAATCGAATTTGGAAAATCTGATCAAAGACCTTTTAGTAGCCCAGACTAATCCTACCATTGCCCCCTACGCTGGTAGCGGGGAGGTGCGGGTGAGAATTACCGCGAAGGCCAGTAGTGAGGCAGAGGCGACAGATCTGATCGCTCCTGTGGAGGGGGAGTTGCTGGATCGGATAGGTGAGTATTTCTACGGTTATGGAGATGCGGGGATGGAATCTGTAGTAGCCAATCTACTCTTAGCCCAGGACAAGACCATTGCCATAGCTGAGTCCTGCACTGGTGGATTGGTTTCCAATATGTTGACCAATGTACCGGGTAGTTCAGGGTATTACATGCAAGGCGCGGTTACTTACAGTAATCTAGCCAAGGAGGCAGTTCTAGGTCTAGACTCTAGATTGATTGAGGAGTATGGGGCAGTTAGTGAACAAGTGGCCAGGGCCATGGCCAGAGGGGTAAGACAATGGGCCAATACAGACATTGGGATTGGCATTACAGGCATAGCGGGGCCAGGGGGAGGGACCGACACCAAGCCAGTGGGGCTAGTGTATATCGGGTTAAGCTCAGCCCAAGGGGAATTGGTGCAGAGGCGGGTATTTAATGGTGACCGTCTTCAGGTAAAGGAGCGGGCTGCCCTAGCAGCCTTGGATATGTTGCGTCGGCATCTAATCGAGAGCAAAACCGAAAAGGTCTAGAGTGGGTTAAGGGGATGGTCCAAAAAGGATTGGTATAGCCAATGTCGAAGTCTAGATGTGTCCTAAACCTATGGTGTTGTCAAATTGGATTCGTGGTTGCACCCAGGTTGCGCCTATATCACCAGTTGTCCTCCGTGGATAGATATGATATACTTCCATTGCGAACAATTGTTTGGAGCGGCTGGCGATATTGATTTATGAGAGGAGTGGGGCACATGTCAGAAAAGCTGAAGGCTTTGGACATGGCTTTACATCAGATAGAAAAGCAGTTTGGCAAAGGCTCTGTCATGCGATTGGGAGAAGCTAGTGCCGCTGACATACAGGTTATTCCCACTGGGTCCCTGGCTTTAGATTTAGCCCTTGGTGTGGGTGGAGTGCCTAGGGGGCGTGTGATTGAAATATTTGGCCCGGAATCTTCAGGTAAAACTACTTTAGCTTTACACATAATGGCAGAAGCCCAAAAGGCAGGTGGCATCTCCGCATTTATTGATGTGGAGCATGCTCAAGATCCAACCTATGCCAAGCGATTGGGAGTCGATATTGACAATCTGTTGATTTCTCAGCCGGATAACGCCGAACAGGCTCTGGAGATTGCAGAGGCCCTAGTGAGAAGTGGTGCCGTGGATGTGGTGGTGGTGGACTCTGTGGCTGCACTAGTTCCCCGGGCCGAGATTGAAGGCGAGATGGGTGATTCCCATGTAGGTCTTCAGGCAAGGCTCATGTCCCAGGCCCTTAGAAAACTAACCGGGGCCATTAGTAAATCGAGAACTACGGTGGTCTTCACCAATCAGATTCGAGAGAAAGTAGGGGTCATGTTTGGGAACCCCGAAGTGACTCCCGGAGGGCGAGCCCTTAAGTTCTATGCCTCCATCAGAATGGATATTAGGCGTATAGAGACTCTTAAGCAAGGCAACGAGATGATCGGTAGTCGGACTAGGGTGCGGGTAGTCAAAAACAAAGTTGCACCACCTTTCCGGGATGCAGAGTTTGACATCATGTATGGTGAGGGTATTTCCCGGGAAGGGAATATCTTGGATGTTGCCTCAGACATGGATATTATCAATAAGAGTGGGGCTTGGTACTCTTACGGTGATATACGCCTTGGTCAAGGACGGGAGAATGCCAAGGAGTTCTTGAGGCAAAATCCTGATTTGGCCAATGAGATCGAGGCTCGAGTGAAAGCCGCTGCGGGGCTAGGTCCAGCACCTAGCGAGGCTAGTGAGCCCGATGGGGCTAAGGACGGCAAAAAATAGTGGAACAGATTGACGTTGCCAAGGAACAAGCCCTGCATTTTCTTACTTTTCGTCCCCGTTCCAGTACAGAGGTTCGGCAATACTTACAACGTAAAGACCACCCCCTTTCCATACAAGAAGAGGTAGTGGAATGGCTGCAACATCTAGGATATGTGGACGATTTGCGCTTTGCTATGCAGTGGATTGAGAACCGGTATCGCACTAATCCCATGGGTGTTCGTCGCCTATCCAAGGAGCTTTGGCAAAAGGGTATTCCACAGCCCATCATCAACGAGGCTCTAGAGCGTTGTGGTGCAACTGTCGATGAAGGGGCCCTAGCAAAGGAGCTAGCCACAAAACAGGCTCGCCGGTATAGGGGGCAGGATTCGACGGTAATAGCCCGGCGATTAGCAGGTTTTTTGGGAAGACGGGGGTTTAGATCTGATGACATTCAACGTGCCATTAGCGAGACCTTAGAGGCCCTGCATCTTCCTTGACAGGGATCCTAAAACAAGCTAAAATTACACTGTGGAGCA
>JAAZMF010000084.1 GCA_012798955.1 Bacillota bacterium
CATCTGACATGTATTACCCGGCGCCGGGATCCCATCTACCCTGCCACTATCGTGGGCAAGCCTCCCATGGAAGACTGTTATATGGCGAAGGCCACCGAGCGCATATTTCTACCGATTTTGAAGCTACAGATGCCTGAGCTTGTTGACATCAATCTACCCTTAGAAGGGGTCTTCCATAATTGCGCCATCATTTCTATCAAGAAACGTTATCCTGGCCACGCTAAAAAGGTGATGCATGCTGTTTGGGGTATGGGCCAAATGATGTTTACCAAGATGATTATCGTAGTCGATGCCGATGTAGATCCCCGGGATTTGTCTACTGTAATGTGGAAAGTATTCAATAATATCGATGCTGCCCGGGATTTAACAATTGTAGATGGCCCTCTAGACGCTCTAGATCACGCTTCTCCCTTGCGACACTATGGCCACAAACTTGGCATTGACGCCACAAAAAAATGGCCAGAAGAGGGCCACCCCCGAAAGTGGCCCAACGACATTGTGATGACTAGGGAGGTCAAAGAGCTTGTCGACACAAAATGGACTAGCTACGGCCTGGACTAAAACCCAACTCCTTGGGGAAATGGTGATGTTTCGCCATACACTATTTGCCTTTCCCTTTGCCTTGGTAGGGGCTTTCATGGCAGCTAGGGGATTACCGGATCTTAGGCAGCTTTTTTGGATCTGTTTAGCTGTATTGGGTGCCCGAAACGGCGCTAACGGGCTAAATCGCCTAGTAGATAAGGAAATTGATGCCAAGAACCCCCGCACAAAAGACCGCCATCTGCCAGTAGGTTTGGTAAAGCGCAAGGAGGCTATCCTGCTTGTTTTGGCTTGCTTTGCTATCCTAGTCATAGCAACCTATATGATCAAGCCCTTTTTTGTACTGCTCTTGCCCATACCTATGCTACTTTTTGTTGTTTATTCGTACACTAAGCGATTTACTTGGTTGTGCCATTTAATACTGGGCGCAGCGGTAGCTGGGGCCCCTGTAGGTGCCTGGATCGCGGTGGCCGGCACCCTTGAGTTACCAGCACTTATCTTGGGAACAGCCGTGGCCCTTTGGGTAGCCGGTTTCGATGTGATCTATGGCACTTTGGATGTGGAATTTGATCGCAAAGAGGCACTGTTTTCAATTCCAGCTGTTTTCGGGATCCCCAGAGCTTTGCAGATCTCCACCGGGATGCATGTCTTGTCTATTGCATTTTTGTGTAGTTTGTATGGCTTTTTGCCCTTGGGTTACCTATATCTTGTGGGCCTCTTGGCAGTTACATCCCTTTTGGTCTATGAGCATCTTATAGTGTCACCTACCCAGCTAGGGCAAGTTAAGATCGCCGCATATAATGTCAATGAGATCGTAGCTCCCATTTTCATGGTCTTTGTTATCGCCGATTTGCTGCTGTAGAGTGTTTACCGCTATCAAGTACGCCACCGGAATATACCGGGGCACCACAGGGAGGCCATCTATCTTGAACATTAGGACTACTACCCATCGCCTTTCTACTAAAGGGCGCTGGCTCATATTATGTCTCATATTGATTAGTTTTTTGACAATGGCACAAGCGGGAGCAACACCGAAAGGTCCCGTAACACCCTTAACCATCGGCATATTGCCCGATGTTGACTCTCTTCCCCTGGTGCTAGCTGCAGAAGAAGGCCTTTTTGAGAAAGCCGGGCTCCAGGTAGAGTTAGTTCCATTTAAGAGCGCACTAGAACGTGATACCGCCATTCAAACCGGTAGGCTTGATGGGGGCATCTCCGATATCTTGGCCGCGGCCTTTGCCCAAAACGCAGGATTTGCAGTGAAAATCGTATCCCACACCGATGGGCGTTATCGACTGCTTGCAGCACCTAATGGTAGCATTAGGCATGTTAGTGAGCTAGAGGGCAAGGCGATTGGTCTGTCCCCTAACACAATTATCGAATACGCAACTGATATGATGATCCGGGATCAAGGAGTAGACCCCAACAATGTGGACAAAATGAGCATCTTGGATATCCCCCTACGGTTACAGCTGCTACTTGGAGGCCAATTGCCTGCCGCCTGCTTGCCCGATCCCTTAGCAGCCTTGGCCATTAGCCAAGGGGCCATCTCCATTGCCGACTCCGAGGATATGGACCTTGCCCCGGGAGTCTTAGTGTTTTCCAGTCAAGCCCTAGAGACAAAATCTGATGCGATCAAAAAGGTGCTATCGGTATATGATATAGCGGCAGGACTACTAAATGCCCATAGTCATGATCTGGCTTTTCTAGAGCCCTTGCTAGATAAGGCTCAGTTCCCTACTGGTGTGGCCCAAAATATGGAGCTACCCACCTACCGACCGGCGGCCTTGCCGTCACCAGAGGAAGTTGAGACTGTAATAGATTGGCTTTTGGAAAAGGGTTTGGTCGATGGCAGTATCACCTTTGCGGATTTGACTGCCCAAGACCTATGGAAAAAATAGGACTAGATAAATCCAACATGTCCGTGAACTCCAACCAAGTGGGGAACAAAATGTGCCTAGGCCACCCTAGGCACTCTTTCTGGAATATGGTATACTTTTGGGGTATTTATCACAAATTCGTGCTGAAAGGAGCGGGGGCTTAGTGAAACTGAAGCGAATTGTTTGGACGATCATTATAGTAATGCTGATCACGGCCAGCCTCGGAGTTGCTTTTACAAGGAATCGAGCCCCCAAAGCCGTTTCTGATAGCAAATGGCTAATGGGAACCTTAGTTGAAATGCGGGTTTTTGGCCCCCGGTCCGCCCTCGATGGTGCCTTCAAGCGTATCGAGGAAATAGATAAGGCTATGAGTCGCACCGCAGAAGATAGTCACGTTTATAACATCAACCAAAAGGCAGGCCAAAGCTGGGTATCAGTAGATAAAGACACCCTTCATGTCATCCAAACAGCCATAGAATATGCTAGGCTTACCGATGGCCTATATGATCCTAGTATTGGCCCTTTGGTAGAAATCTGGGGTATAGGCACTGAGCAGGCGAAAATACCGCAACCAGAAGCTATCCAGAAAGCCCAAAGCCTCATAGATTACCAAGCCATCAAGGTCGATACTAAGGGCCGGCGGGTCAAACTTGAGCGTTCGGAGATGGCCCTTGATCTAGGTGGCATTGCCAAAGGTTATGGAGCCGACGCCGCGACAGAGTTTCTCCGGAGCAAAGGAGTCCAAAGCGCCTTCTTGAACCTTGGAGGTAATGTGTATGTGGTGGGTGGCAAACCCGATGGCTCACCCTGGCGAATCGGTATCCAAGATCCAGAAGGAGCCCGGGGTACCCATATCGCCATTCTGGAGGTCAAAGATACTTCCATAGTCACCTCCGGACCCTATGAGCGCTATTTCTTAGAAGATGGGACACGCTATCATCACATATTGGATCCGACAACTGGCTTCCCCGCCGAAAGCGGTCTAGTAAGTGTGACTATTGTATCTCCCTCTTCCCTGACAGCTGATGCGCTGTCAACAGGGGTATTCGTTTTGGGAAAGGAAAAGGGACTGGCTTTGTTAGAATCTCTTGATAATGTGGAGGGTATATTGATCACTTGCGATCATCAAATATACGCAACTAGCGGGCTTAAGGGGCGACTCCTATCTGTAGCTAAGGGATTTGATCTCCATGAGTAAGAGTCAAGACCAAAACCGGTATTTTAAACCAGGTGATATCATTATCTATACAGCCCTGATCCTCATCTTTGCCTTGGGCACCATCATCGCTGCCAGTGGTGGCCAAGCGGCTACAACGGTTGCGATAGTCACCCTAGACGGCCTAGAGGTGCACAAGGTAGATCTAGAAAAGGTGCAGGAGCCCTACGAATTTAAGGTGGAGTCAGATAAGGCACACTATAATCTGGTCCGAGTGGAAAAAGGCCGGATCAGGGTACTAGAAGCATCCTGCCCCGATCAGATTGACGTGAAACAGGGCTGGATCTCCCGCTCCCACCAATCCATTATCTGCCTACCCAATCGATTGGTTATTCGGATCCTCCCAAATCCGGGCATAGTAGATGAAATCGATGGGGTCGCTTTCTAAGCTGGAATAGGGATTAACGAGATCTAAAGAGAAAGGGGGGGCCCGTTGTCCACTCGCCGCATTACTTGGATAGGTGTGCTTGTATCCCAAGCTCTAATGCTCCACGGAGTAGAGCGGTTGCTACCTGTGCCTCAGCTGGCACCAGGTGTTAAACTAGGCCTTGCCAATATTGTCACTTTAGTCGCACTCAATGTCCTGCCCTGGGGTGATGCTTGGCTAGTTCTTATCCTCCGCAGTTTCTTGGGGGCCCTTCTCGGTGGTGGAGCTAGTGGTGTGCTTTTTAGCCTTTCCGGAGGTATCTTGAGCTTTCTAGTCATGTCTTTGTTGCTAAGACATCAGAAGCTGTTTAGCATTCCCGCCATCAGTGTAGCCGGGGCTTTTAGCCATAACCTTGGACAGATCCTTATGGCTACCCTAGTGGTTGAGACATTTAACATATTTGTGTATTTCCCTGTTCTGGCAGTTTCCGCCCTTGTCACTGGCTTTTTCACAGGGGTGATTAGTGAACTGACCATTAGTGCCCTTCGGCACTCTCGACTTATGCCCATGGTGGGCGATCTTTAGCTGTCCTTGGGGAATTCGAATAAGTGAGGTTTCGGGTATGACATTTGACTTCTGGCAAAACAATTACAGACTGCAGAGGCAACTAGAAGATGTGGAAAAAGTAATCCTAAAAAATATCCACTCCCGGGAGGCCATGCTTACCGAAGCGGCCACCGCCTTAACCACTGCCGGTGGCAAAAGGCTACGGCCAGCTTTGGTGCTACTTGGGGCAGATTTTGGTCCCAAGCCCTCCCAGAATCTAGCCAATGTCGCAGCCGCGGTGGAGATACTGCACATGGCCACATTGGTCCATGATGATATCATAGATGAAGCTCGCTATAGACGAGGGAAAATCACCACTCATGAGCGGTTCGGCAAGGATGTCGCTGTTTATACCGGGGATTATCTCTTTACCCGCTGTTTACTGCTATTGGCCGATTGCAGAGGCGTAGAACACATGACCCAGGTCGCCAAAGCCATGAAAGTCATCTGTGAGTCGGAAGTGTACCAACATACCCAACGCTATAATGTAAATACATCAGTGCGACAATATCTTCGCAAGATCAAGGGGAAAACCGCAGCGCTGTTCGCCATGAGTGCGGCCCTAGGTGCCACAGAATCAGAGGCGGCCCAAGACATCGTGCAAAAACTTAGTCGATTTGGTTCCCACCTAGGTATGGCCTTTCAAATCAGAGATGATATCCTAGATTTTACTGCCTCAGCCGCCGAGTTAGGGAAACCCACTTCTACAGATATGCGAAAGGGCAATTTTACGTTAC
>JAAZMF010000085.1 GCA_012798955.1 Bacillota bacterium
GAAGTTCTGGTCACTGGTTTCTTACCAAGCACACCATTAATATTCGTCATATCCCTCATGGTGATCGCTTCTTCCTACGCTGCATATAAGGGGGTAGAAGTGATAGCTCGTAGTGCTGATCTGATTCTACCAATATTTACAGCGATGATCTTGACTACGATTCTGGTGGCCATTCCCAGTGTAAAATGGGGCCGCTTACAACCCACCTTAGCACGGGGCATTAAGCCTATACTGAAAGGTAGTATCACTCCCACATCTATAGCCCTGCAGGCCATGACGTTATCTATACTATTTCCCAGGGTCAACAAGCCTGCACGGGCAATCCGGTCTGCTGTTTGGGCTATGGCCCTCGCTTCCCTGTTTCTCGTTCCTAGTTCCATTATGACCATTGGTGTCTTGGGGCCTGACCTTGCAGGTCGCTCTGTATTCCCGTTTTTCAGCTTAGCTAGGGCCATAAGGCTTACGGAGTTCTTGGAGCGACTGGAGGCCCTTGTGGTGTTTCCTTGGGGGCTTGGACTTTTTATCGCTGTCTCAGTCTATCTGTACTGCGGGGCCAAGGGTCTATCGCAAATCTTTAATCTTAAGGATTATCGCCCATTGATTCCACCCATGGCCATTGTGTGGGTAGCTATGTCCATACAGGTGAGCGCAGATATGTTTGAGTTGAGCAGGTTTTTCCTGCCGGAAGTTATTGGCCCTTTCGCTCTTGCCTTGATCTTGGTGCCCAACGGTATATTGTGGCTAGCATACGGAATTAGACGCTCTACACAGAAAGGAAAGCAATCATGAGTAGGCGCACTCAGGGGCTAGTAGTCGCACTTGCACTTGTATTGATCTTGCTAGTGTCTGCCACAGGTTGTTGGAATCGCCGGGAACCAGAGAATCTGGCCCACGCCCTAGGTATAGGGTTTGATATCGATGATACAGGTAAATATAGGGTCTTTGTTCAGTTAAGTAACCCCGAAGGGGCGGGGGCTGCTAGCCAATCATCGGAAAACACCGCGTCAGCTGAATCTGCCTGGACCGTATCTGCCGTGGGTAGGACTCCTTATGAAGCCCTCTTCAATACAGTACCCTTGTTCTCTAGGGAGCTATCTGTTGCCCATGTGGGTGTTATCGTGATCTCAGAAAGGCTGGCCCAGCAAGGCATTGGCCCTATCCTCGATGTATTGGAGAGGGAGCGGACCTTAAGAACTACTACTCGCATTATGGTGGCAAGGGGAGATGTGGGGAAGGTCATGTCGGCCAAAGTTCCGTTGGAGAAGGTTACTTCCCTAGGAATATCTCGAGCAGTGACAGTCTCGGAGCGTGAGCGTTCCGGTCTTCCCGTTAAGCATGCTACCGACGTGATTGACACTTTGGCACAACCTGGTAAGGAACCACTGTTGGCACAGATCACGGTTCTAGATGAACAGGGCCATACCCGTAATGAAGCATCAAAAGACGGTGATACCAATAAGGAGATTAACCCAAAACCACCGCTTAGGCTCGCTGGTGCGGCGGTATTTCGAGGTGATCGCATGGTGGGGTGGATGGACGAGCGAGAGACTAGGGGTTGGGGTTGGTTAACTAACATGGTAAATCGGACAATCATGGTTATCGAGCTTCCTGACGCGGGGGAAGGGGAATATATGACGGTGGTCATTTCTCAGGTTACCAATAAGCTCAAACCTAGAATAGATGGCGACAACATCCGCTTTGAACTGAAAATCTTCGCCGATGGCAACATTGAGGACCAGACCGCCTCTACTGATTTTTTCCATAGTCGGGAAAACGTGGCGAGCATGAATAGCAGAGTTGCCACTGCCATTAGAAACGACGTGGAGAAAGCGCTGCGTACCGCCCAGTCTTTGAATGCGGATGTTTTCGGATTGGGGTGGTTGCTGTATCGAACCAAGTACAAAGAGTGGAAGAAGGTGGATGATCGTTGGGATGAAATTTTTCCCCAAATATCCGTGGACATGGACATCAGAGTGGATGTAAGGCGAAGTGGACTAGTGACTAAAGCAGGCGCTAAAAGGTAGGGAGACGGGTGGTATCGTTATGTGGAAACTATGGGTAGCCATGCTCCTCATGGCAGCAGTGGAGATTCCCATCCTTGTGAGAGCTAAGCTATGGGGTGAGCTCTGGGTTTTCCTTGGTCTTTGGACTACGGCCGGTGTTTTTGCTAGTTTGGTGGCTGCCCGCACTGTTTTGCCAAGTATTGTTCTGGTGATTTACAAGATCTTTGCCCTCAATTTGTGAGAATGTTGCGAGTTAGGATGGGGTTGGGGTCAACAAGGTCTGGTTACGCCTTGCTATCTTTGAAAGAGAAACGCCCCTTGTCACACATGCTACAAGGGGCGCTTTGGTGCCGAAGGAGGGAATCGAACCCTCACGGGGGGTTACCCCACACGATTTTGAGTCGTGGGCGTCTGCCTGTTCCGCCACTTCGGCGAGATGAAAACTTCCAGTGTCCCTTCGCTTAAGGGAACAAAAATATGATAGCATATTTCCATACCGTTGGCAAGGGGAACCGCGATGCAGGAAGGTGCTTTATTGCCGATGGAGGTTTTGATGAATGTGGTGGCAGGCAAACTCATTGACACTTAGGCGATTGAATGCTAGTATTTAACTTGGTAATTATTATTGTCTGGAGATAGTTCGAATCGGCCCTGGAGGGGATATTTGTGGCAAGAGATAGACGCGGATTCCTGCGAAAGACTAGGCAGCGAGAGGTGATCTTATCGGTGTTGCGTAGTACCGACACCCACCCTAATGCCGATTGGATTTATCAGGA
>JAAZMF010000012.1 GCA_012798955.1 Bacillota bacterium
AGGATGATCCAGGAGGTCATTAGGATCAATGAACGGGTAGAGATAGAAGCCGAGGTGAGGGGAGAGCGGGAGAACTATCCTAGCCGGATTGAGTCCCTGACCGAAGGCGGCATTGTGCTGGCGGCACCTTTACGGGGTGGCGTGATGGAGCCAATTCGTATAGGGGCTGAGATCAAGGTAGTGGTCCCTTACCAAGATAGCCTTTTTGCCTTTCCTACCACTGTCCTCAGTAGGTGGGAGGGGCGGATACCTTACTTGGTGGTGGGATGGCCCCAGGAGTTGTCTGGGGCAAATCGGCGGGCATATTTTCGTCTAGATGTACTGCTAAATATGGATTATGCCATTCTCGATCCCGACCGTAACGAAGGAGAGCTGGCCACCCCTGCCCAGCGGGGTCTGATCAAGAATTTAAGTGGCTGTGGTCTGCTTGCATGGGTAGATGATGACCCCGATTTACGTCTTGGCAGTGAGTTAACTATTGACATTCATTTGCCGGAAGTCAGCGGAACGGTGATAGCCCGGGTGGTGCGTAAAGAGCATATCCCCGATGATCCAAAGGGCCGGGTAGCCATAGGGCTCAATATTGAGAGTATGGCGCCTAATTTTCGGGATCAGATCATTCGCTATCTCTTTCAAGAGCAACGGGAACGACGGAACAAGGGTATCCTGTAGGCCGCCGCTGACAAACTAGCCATCTTTGCGGATACCTGTGTTCCGCTTCGGGTAAGGGTGATACGGTTTATAACTTGGGCAACGATGTCCCAGCTACGCCTGTTACGCCTGTAGCTTAGCCGCTGCTTGAAAGCGTTCTTGAAGCGCTGGATATAGCGAGCGATATAGCTGATAGTAGTCATCATAGCGGCTTATGAGATCCTGGTTTGGTTCTGTAGTATGCACGATCCTAACTACGCTTTCAGCTGCAACTTCTACGCTTTCATAGATACCAGCGGCAACGCCTCCCAGTAGGGCCGCGCCTAAGGCGGGGCCTTCATCGACATTTAGGGTGGCTACCTCAAGTTGCATGATATTCGCTTGCAGTTGCCGCCAGAGTGGGCTCTTAGCGCCGCCACCAATGGCCCGGACTTGGCTAACGGGGATGCCCATGCCCCTAATTATTTCCACAGAATCCCTTAAAGCATAGACTACTCCCTCCATGATGGCGCGAATCATGTGCCCCCGGGTATGTATGGGGCTAAGTCCAAAGAAAACACCCCGGGCATTGGCATCGGCATGGGGAGTCCGTTCGCCATTCATGTAAGGGAGGAAAACCAAACCTTCGGCTCCAGGGGGTGTAGCGGTGGCCTGCTGATCCAGGAAAACGTAGGCATCGGTACCAGTAAAATCCTCCATTTGTCTCTCATGTTGACCAAAATTGTCCCGGAACCATTTTAGCGAAAGCCCGGCAGCCATGATCACACCCATGACATACCATTTATGGGGGATGGCGTGGTTGAATGTATGCACTTGTCCCTTGGGGTCTGTTTGGGGCTTGTCGGTATGGACTAAGATCACACCTGAGGAACCAATACTAGACAGCACCCGACCGGGGTTTACAATACCTGCCCCCGTGGCACCGCAAGCATTGTCGGCCCCACCTCCGGCTACAGGGATACCATTGGGTAGACCAGTCTGTTCAGCTACTTCGTGGCGAAGCTGGCCGCAAATATCAGTAGACTCCCGCCAAGGAGGCAATATATCCGATGATATACCTAGGGCATCAAGCACGGCCTGGGACCAACGTCTTCGGGTTACGTCAAAAAGCAATGTACCCGCCGCGTCGGATACCTCGGTGTAGATCTCTCCGGTGAGCCGGTAACGCACATAATCTTTGGGCAAAAGTACCTTATCTACCTTTTCGTAGATCTCGGGTTCGTTTTGTTGTAGCCAAACTATTTTAGGGGCTGTAAAACCTTCTAAGGCCGGGTTAGATGTATGATAAATTAGCTCCTTGCGGCCTACCTGTTCATGAATATAGCGGCATTGGGATGCAGTGCGGACATCACACCACAGTATGGCGGGCCTTAGAACTTGACCGGTCTTGTCTAGGAAAACTGAACCATGCATCTGTCCGGAAAGCCCAATAGATTTGACTCTTGCTACTTGCCCGCCGAGGGCATGGCTGACTTCTTGCAGGGAAGCTAAAGTGGCTTGCCACCAATCCTCGGGATCTTGCTCAGCCCAACCAGCCTTGGGATGGTATAAAGGGTATTTGGCCGTGGCCTCGGCCATGATATCTCCCTGTTTGTTGATTACAATGGTCTTTACCCCGCTAGTACCGACATCAATGCCAATCATATAGCCCATATTTGAACCTCCTTGTAATGCAAATTAAGCGCTCGATTTTGTGTCTTCGTAACGATCACCCTGCAAATCCAGCACATTGCCGGGCGTATTGGACCCAGCTTGGTTAGGATACTCCCCAGCTATGATCGGGAAGGTGTTGAGATGGGATGTGGGGAATCTTGCTACTGATAGATCATCTTATATGTTCTAGCCATGTAGTTCAGCATTAGCGAGGGGTATTCCTTTAGCGTCTTCATCTAATACATGGGGACCGCTGGTCCTATGAGACAGAAATCTCAAGCTGGTTGAGCTTTCCCGCTATGGATGGGGCCATCGAGGGATGCCTTGGTATCAAAGGTTGGATTAGTCGCCTTAAGCGCGTTAGGATCGATATTCGATGTTGGGAGGTGTAGGGGTTAGTCTCAGTTTTGGCGAGATTTTGCATCTGGGACTAGCTGTTACCTATGATCACTACCATTACTTTAAACCCCTCTATTGATCGCACTTTGGAGATCGAGCGGTTAGTTGTGGGGGGAATGAATCGGGTAAAAACGAAGATTGACCATCCTTCGGGCAAAGGTATCAATGTTTCAAGGATGCTCAATTCCTTAGGCCAGCCTACCCGGGCTTTAGCTTTTGTGGGAGGGGATAGTGGCAGGTGGGTAGTTAATGCCCTAAAAGCTGAAGGCATTGAGCTTGATTGTGTGCCAGTTGAAGGTGATACCCGCACTAACCTCAAGATCTGGGCTGTGGCTGAAGGTCAAGGGACAGAGGTCAATGAACCGGGCCCCGCTGTTAATCAAGATGAATTGGATCTTCTGCTATCTAGGGTTCGCCTAGAAGCCTGCAAGTGGGATTGGGTGGTTATCTCAGGTAGTATGCTACCGGGTACCCCTCCGGATTTTTATGCTACTTTGGTGACATTGGCTAAAAGCCAAGGGGCAAAGGTTGCCTTAGATGCCAGTGGGGGGGCTTTGCAGGAAGGTCTTAAGGCTTTACCAGATCTAATCAAGCCAAATCAGGTGGAAGCCACTGAGCTACTGGGGTGGGAGCCGAGGGATGAGGCCGGGGCCATAAGGGCAGTAAGAGAGCTTATGGAGCGGGGGATTAGCTACGTGCTTTTGACCTTAGGTAAGGATGGGGCCTTTGTGGGCCATAGTGGTCAGATTTGGCAGGCTATTGCACCTAAGGTGCCAGTAAAAAGCACAGTGGGTTGCGGGGATAGCACTATTGCTGGTATGCTCCATGGTCTTAGGCAAGGCGTTTCGTTGGAGGAGGCTATAGGGTGGGCTATGGCCTGCGGTGCCGCTACTGCAACTACGTGGGGGACTGAACCTCCAGAACTAGACGGGGTGAAAGGGGTATTACCCCAGGTGAAGATATCCCGTAGGGACTAGGCAGAGGCGCTAGCCTAGAGGTGTAGGTATACAAGGACAAGGCTTGCTTGGGAAGGGGTGAGACATGTGGAGCTAAATCTAAGAATGCTAGCCCTATTAAGGCGTCTGCCCCTTCTGCGAAACCTGACTGAGGATGAGCTATTGGACGTACTTGGGCTCCTGAAATATATCACTCTTTCCCGGGGTGGGTCTTGTAGCCTGGAGGGGGAAGCGGGAGAGGCGCTTTTCCTCGTGGAGGAGGGCACTGTGAAACTAGTAGAGCATGGCCGCAATGGAGAGCTTACCTTGGCGATTTTTGCCGCAGATGATTGGCTTGATGAATATGCTCTCTTTACACCGATATTTAAGAGCCACTATCTAGAAGCACTTACTTCTGCCCGGTTGGCAAGATTAGAGAAGCCCGTGTTGGAGGAATTCCTGCAGTCCCGACCGGGGCTTAGCTGGCGACTTTTGGAGAATATGGCAATGTTAACCTGCAGTGGGATTCCTGTTGCTAAGCGACACATGCAGTCGCTCGAGGTTCGCCTAGCTAGGTACCTCCTTGGTTTAGCTGAATCTAGGGGGATTATTAGTCCCGGGGGGCTTGTGATTGATTATCCCCTACAAGTTGTCGACATCCAAGTAGCCATTGGGGCTAGGGAAGGTGATATGGTGCAAGCGCTACGATCATTGGTTGCGCAAGATGTACTTGATTTGTCGGAAAGGCTAGTGATCACTAACTTGGAGCAGCTAAAGAGCCTTGCCTATGGACAAGGTGGGCTAGATTCTGTTTGACACTACTTAGCTTCTAAACTACAATTAAGATGTCAAAGTCTAATAATTGGTAGAGTAGGTGCTGCGCGTCAAGTGCCATGGGATGGGAAGTCGCCCGTGGACGAAGGACCAGGAAGTCCGCGGTGCAGTACCGCGTCCGCTACCACTTCGATGGGCTGGAATACCTTCCGGCTTCGGTGTGGTCTGCGCGCTCGCCGAAGAAGGGAGGTTATTTTATGCGCGTTAATACCAAGCGACTGACAACCATTGGACTTTTGGTGGGGATTAGCGTGATCTTCACTCGCTTTCTAGGAGTGGTGATGCCCCTTGCTGGGATACAGGCGCTGAGGCTAAGCTTTGGTCAATTGCCGATCATGCTTGCTGGGATCCTTTTGGGCCCGGTTGCAGGAGCTATCACCGGGGCCTTAGCCGATATTATCGGGGGCGTAATATTTCCTATAGGGCCGTATTTCCCAGGCTTTACTGTAAGCACCGCCATGTGGGGTTTTTTGACACCCCTGCTCTTACGTCTCTTTGCCAACGAAGAGCGTCGGCGGAGCTATGTAGCGTTTCTTTTTGCAGTCTTCGTAACTAGCCTCGTGGTCTCTGGGCTCAACACCCTTTGGCTTGCCATTATGTTCCAAAGGGCTTTTTGGGTGCTTTTGCCTACCCGACTACTGGGGAGCATGCTTCAGGTGCCCCTTCATGCTCTGATCTTGCACTACACTGTGAAAAGCTATAGGGCGTACGGGAACGTAGCTAGCCTAGAGGCGAGGTAATGGGCCAGTTCGCCTATCTAGACACTAGAACGGAGCATCACACAAAGCTTCATGAAAAACGCTAGGCATATGGCCTGGCGTTTTTCTATTGGTGGCAATATCAATGAAGTGATATGCTCCCACGATTGTAGCTCTAGACCTCCTTGTCTCAACGTCGCAAAAAGAGTCTGGACCGGTGTCATGAGCCAGTGTCATGAGGGGAACGCCCTTGGGCCGGTGAATTGATTATTTTAGTAGAGGAAGGAAGTTGAGACAGGTTAACGAAGATGTAGTTAATTCACATAATCGCTACTTATCTCATTCTAAATGTTGCGCTAGAAAGGGGCGATGGCGCTTGTTGTCACTTTGTTTGGCGAAGA
>JAAZMF010000086.1 GCA_012798955.1 Bacillota bacterium
CTGCCTTTCCGATTGGCAACTATGACATCCAAACCGCTATCCCTGAGGTTCTGAGCCTGGGCATGGCCTTGACTTCCATAACCAATAATGGCAATGCGCTTCCCCGCCAGAAGCTGTAAATCCGCGTCTTTGTCATAAAACATCCGTGCCATCTTTACCATCCTCCTGTTTTCTGCTGTGTAAGTTCTAGGCAACTCCCTTGGAGCTAAGACTATAGTTAACTGAGGGTACCAGTGCGCCTGCCCCGCACCATGGCGATCCGCCCGGTACGGACTAGCTCCTTGATCCCATAGGGGCGCAGGAGCTCGATGAGAGCATCCACTTTTTCGGTATCACCGGTAATCTCAGTTACCAAGGACTTCTCTGCCACATCTACGATCTTGGCCCGAAAAATATCCACAATCTGCAAGATATCGCCTCGGTTACTAGAATCGGCCTGGACCTTAATCAAAGCCAACTCTCGCTCTACCCGGGCCTCTCCAGTAATATCTTGGATCTTGAGAACATCGATGAGTTTGTGTAGCTGTTTTGTAATCTGTTCCAAGCCATCTTCATCGGCCTCAACTACAATCACCATTCTGGAGATAGCAGGGTCCTCTGTGGGGCCCACTGCGATGCTATCGATGCTATAGCCTCGCCTGCTAAACAGCCCCGATACCCGTGATAAGACGCCCGAGCGATTCTCCACTAAGACTGACAACACATGATGCATTCCTACTCCTCCCCTAGCCCCAACATCTCACTCAGTCCTTTGCCCGCTGGCACCATGGGAAAAACGTTTTCATCTACCTTCACCCAGCAATCCACCACAACTGGACCGGGGTGATCTAGGGCAGACTGCAGAATTTGACGCATCTCTTCTGGCTTTGTGATCCGCATACCCTTGACCCCGTAAGCTTCCGCTAGTTTGACAAAATCGGGGCTACAATGGAGGGAAGTATGGGAATAACGCTGATCATAGAAGAGCTCTTGCCACTGCCTAACCATCCCCAAACAGTGATTATTGAGAATAAAGACCTTGACTGGCAACTTTTCTTGGACTACCGTGGCCAGTTCCTGGATGTTCATCTGGATACTGCCATCTCCGGCGATGCAAAGCACCAGTTCGTCGGGTCGCCCGATCTGCGCCCCCAAAGCGGCAGGTAGACCAAAACCCATGGTACCTAGGCCCCCCGATGTGACTAACTGCCGAGTATTGGCAAAACGATAGTACTGTGCCGTCCACATCTGGTGCTGACCTACATCGGTGGCAACAACAGCCCTGCCTTCCGTTAGATCATACAGGGCATCTATCACGGCCTGAGGATGCACTCGCCTAGTATCGGTTCTTGTGTCCGTGGAATCCTGGGATATCAATGCTTTAGAACAGACATCATCGTAATTACCCGAGTCTGCTCGACCCTGGTAACCCAAAGGATATTGCTTTTTCCAAGCCTCGATCTGTGCTACCCACTTCGAATGTCTCTGGGGGGTAACCCGCCCCACGAGCTCTTGCAGTACATTGCGGGCATCACCAACGATAGGAATATCGACATGGACATTTTTGCCGATTTCTGCAGGGTCAATGTCTATGTGGATCACCCGGGCATGGGGAGCAAAGCTCTGGATATCTCCCGTTACCCGATCATCAAAACGGGCTCCCACCGCGATCAATACATCACACTGATTCACTGCAAAGTTAGCGTAAGCTGTACCATGCATACCCAGCATGCCTAAGGATAAAGCATGCTCTCCTGGGAAAGCCCCCAGTCCCATGAGAGTCATGGTGACAGGGATGTCAGCCTTTTCCGCCAGTTCTAGGATCTCACCATGGGCCCCGGCCGTGACAGCGCCTCCGCCCACGTAGAGCAATGGCCTTTTGGACCCGTCAATGGCTGTAACTGCCGCACTTATCTGCTTGATATGGCCTACATAAGTGGGCTTATATGTGGCAAGGTTAACTTCTTTGGGATGACTATATAGCAATTTTGCATTGGCCACATCCCGGGGAATATCGATAAGCACTGGTCCTGGCCTGCCAGTTCGGGCCACATAAAATGCTTCCTTAATAATCCGAGGAAGCTCCCGGACGTCTTTCACAAGGTAGTTGTGCTTGGTAATAGGCATGGTGATCCCCGTAATATCTGCTTCCTGAAAGGCATCTTTGCCAATCAAAAACGTTGCCACCTGCCCAGTAATGGCCACTACCGGCACTGAATCCATGTACGCCGTGGCAAGGCCCGTAACGAGGTTAGTTGCACCTGGGCCGCTAGTAGCAATGCATACACCGGGTTTGCCTGTTACTCGAGCATAGGCATCTGCGCCATGCACCGCGGCCTGCTCATGGCGGGTGAGAATATGTCTTAAAGTTGACTTGTAAAGTCCGTCATATATGGCTAATACTGCGCCACCCGGGTAACCAAACACGACATCTACGCCCTCTGCTTGAAGGCTCTTAATTAATGCCTCTGCTCCCGTAACCATCGCTTGTTTGCCTACGATGGCTTCGTCACCTCCTTGAAAGATGTCCTGTTTAGTAGCTCTAACCGCTGCCATAGTCCGCTCATCTCCTTCCCATAGGTTGTCTTGTATAGCAAAAAACCCCCCGTCCTTAAAGGGACGAAAGGTCTTCGTGGTACCACCCTTTTTCACTGCCTAGTGGTGCATATAACCACCACAACTTGCAGCCTCAACCCCCTCGAGGATATTCTATGTCCCCGGGGACTTCACATGTTAACGGGTGTGAACCCGGTTAAGCCTACTCTAGGATTTCAGCCAACAGCTTCGGAGTGAGCTTCGATATAGTGCTAGATCGGCTCGCACCCACCGCCGACTCTCTCAAACCGCCCTCTATACCTACTTTTCTCCTGCATCGCCTTCTTATGTATTGGGGTAATTTCTTTATACTATAAGTGATGGAAGGGCGGCTGTCAACTGGAATTTTTGACGCAATTTGTTTACATGAGAGTAGGCTTCAGGTCAAACATAGGCGAGAGCGCCACTACCGAGAGGACAAATAGGGAGTGTGTCCTATCTATCTTGATGCGATTTGTCAATCGACTATCCTTATCACCTCATCTAGAGTTCGGCGGGTTGGCGGTTCCGACCGGCCAATTGATTCACTATAACCCACCGGTATAACTGCAACCGGTCTACGCCCCAGAGGTATGTCCAGGACTTCACTTACAGCTTCTTCGTCAAATGCCCCGACCCAGCAAGTGCCAAGCCCTTGCCCAGTTGCGCAAAGTAGGATATTTTGTACCGCAGCTGCGGTATCCTGGAGGCAGTATAGCTCGGCACCTCGTTTACCGTATCGGGTGGCACTTCTCTCCGGTTCGGCACACACTACTATATTCACCGGTGCCTTTTCTAAGAAGCTTTGGCCAAAAGCGGCTCTAGCTAACTCTCTCCGGGTTTTGCCATCTTTCACAACATAGAAAAACCAAGGCTGGCGATTACCGGCACTAGGGGCATGGCAAGCGGCTTCAATCAGCCGAGTTAGTACGGAGTCAGATACAGGCTCTTCGGTGAATTCCCGTATACTTCGCCTATGCCAGATCGCATCTATAACGCTTTTTGTCACCTTTTACTCGCTCCTTTTGATTGGTGTGTTCTTTTGATCAACGGGATGAGCCTACCGCTTAGGTAGGCTCAAGTTACACGACTTTTATCCCGTGGTCCACCCCAAGAGGGGCTTGGCTAAGCTAACGTGGTAGAGGAATATGCCCGGTAGCTTCATGGGGATAGTGCCCCGTATTGCCTAGGCCTAGAGCGTTAACTGCCCGTAATGCCCAATCAGCTGCCCGCTCTAGTTCATCATCTTTGAGGGGACCTTCCGAATCAGTTACGAAAAACCCTTCCGGTGGTGCCAGCAGCTTTCCGCCTTTTCGCTTTAGCTTTTCGCCGATGGGGCAAGCGGCACACCCAAACACTGCTGACAATACATTGAATAAGCGGGAGCTAGTCTCGGCGGCATGGAGCCTAGTGTCAAATGCTAGTACTCTTACACCTTCTAGCCCCTTTGGCGGAATCTCATCAAGGAAAGCGCCTATCGCCTTCGAAGGCCGAAAAGCCCTAGTTGGAGAACCAACGATGACAAGATCAACTTCCTGTAGCTGTTCTAGTGCCACATCATGTACACGACGTATCTCCACAGACCCATGTGAGCGTAGGGCGTCACCGATGGCCTTGGCAACCTGCTCAGTGTTACCAAAATACGAGTCATAGACAATCAGGATTTTCATTGCTAACTCCCTCCTAAGCTAAAGAGCAACATCGGGAATATCCTGATCCGTTAGCTTGTCTAGGTCTCTACCTTCACCCTTCCTGTCTCGGTGTCTGCTACCTTAGGGTGATAGGTTCTATTCTGTGGTGGCAACTGAACAAACGTCACATTTGTCGGAGAGATATTGGAATCTTGGGTTCGTTAATCAAACGTGTGCATTGTACCTCTATGAACCAGGGTTCATTCTTCATCTATATTATACCATAGATTGTCACAATAAGTTAACGAAGGTCGCCCTTTTGTTCCACCCTTGTCACTGTCTTGCCAGGCTTTGACAAAAATACTCTTTTATGGCAGTCAAAGTAGCTTCAGCCAAATGCTCCCCTGCCCCGGCCCTTAGTGGTAGTCTGTCATATATCTGACAGGAGCCATAGGCCCCATAATTCCCAGCCTCTATGTCTTCCTTTACCGGCAAGTAGCGCATGACACAATTGGCATTGCCTAGGGTCATAACCTGCCAGCCGGGCAGGCCCCTTTTTATGATCAGGCCAAGCTCAGTGAAAGCCTCGCCCGGGAAACCGATGAGAAGTGTCTTCCCGACCCTTAACACTTGGACAGTCACTATCTCTGTTTCTTCGACCTTGCTCTTAATAGATGCTACCCATTCGTTGACCACTCGGGAGTATGCCAGTTGAGCTTCTTGTAGGGCTGCGGCTCGGTCCAATTCCGCCCGGAGAATTTCCTCTGTCAAGGATTGCAGGGGCAATTCCACGTCTAGATGAAAAGCATTTAATGTAGCGTCCGACATAGGTGTAGCACTATCCATGGCATCTATGGCCGCCTCGGCAATACGTCTACCATAGTCATTGATGGTGTCTTCCGTGCCGGTTCCCCAGCTAGACTTGTTGATCTCTGGATCTATGTCTCCGCAGAATCCCACCAAGCATAGCGCCTCGTACCCTGCTCCATCGAGGGCTTGCACTACTCTGCCCGGATAGTCCGCAGAAACGGCGGCATTGCGGCCTAGAGTCACCGGATGGCAAGCATAGTTAACGAGCACTATGGGCCTCAGGCTTTCTCGCTTGAAAAGCAACCCATATACGGCTGTATCTACAGGGCCCTTGTCATCGAAAACTCGATTCCAGGCTATGCCCTCCACACTGCCCTGAAAACTCGAAACAGCAGTTACTTTCACTAGGCTCTCAAAGGCTTCCCGTCCGGCACCAATAATCTGCTCAGCTGCGTAACTCAAATACTGGGGGTCTAGTTCACCGCAACCTCTGAGAATGCCGGTGGCGGGACCTGAGTGAGTATGAGTACAAAGAATCAATGCATCTTGGCTCCCTAACCCCAATTCATCTTGCCAAGCCGATTTGATGGCACTTACCATAGCATCTGATAGGCCGATCAGATCGCAGTTGACCACGAGCAACGTTCGGTTTCGATTTTCGCCCCGTAGGGCCACAGCTCGGACATATAAAGGATCTAGTACAGATTCGGCTTGCCGATCCAGATAGTATCCGTAGCCACAAAGATCAACACCCAAATTAGGGGTAATATCAGCCTTACCAAAACCGATCCACATTTGTACCGCCCCTTTTGCATGTCCGTCATCTTAGTAGCAAGATCTGCGGGCCTCCAATATGGCTGTCCTCGGGTATCAACTATCTTCACCCGCTCTAGCCCTTGAGGGCTCCCGCGGTCAAGCCTTCAATAATGAATCTATGGAAAAACACGTAAAACACCAGCAGAGGCAGCGTAGCCACAGTAAGTCCTGCGAACAACATCTGGTAATTAATGTCATGATACCCATAGAAAATGTAAAGGCCAATTGGCAACGTGCGCATACCGGGGTCACGTATGAATAGCATTGCGAAAAGTAGCTCATTCCAAGCGTTAATGGTGGATAGGATAGCGATCGTCGCGAGTGCCGGTTTCGATATGGGCATAATCACTCTAAAAAATGTCCCGAACAGACCGCAACCATCGATTGCCGCGGCATCATCTAGTTCCTTGGGTAATGTAGAAAAGAAGGCCTGCAAAATGAAAATGGCCATGGGCAAGCCAAGGGCTATGTAGGGTAGAATAAGACCAATATGTGTATCAATAAGACCTAGCTTTCTAAGTAGGGTAAAAAGGGGGATAACAAAAGTCTGGGCAGGAATAATCAGGCCCGCCAAGAACAGGCCAAACAACACGTTACGCCCGGCGAATTCAAGACGCGCAACTGCGAAAGCCGCGAGGCTACCTAACGTTAGGATTCCCAGAACTGTACCACTCGCAACAATCATGCTGTTTCTAAAATACATTCCCAAGTCACCTACTTGCCAAGCCTTGATCATGGGTTCAAATGTAAACTTCTCAGGCAATGCCCATGGCCGAGTGAAAATAATCCTATTTGGTTTCATAGAGGAATAAACCATCCATACCATAGGAAACGCCATGATTACACAAAGTAGCAGTACCGCTGATATGCGAAGGTAATCTCTCCACCGCAGATGCCGCACGCTATCCCTCCTAGTACTCCACATTCTGTCTAGATGTATAGACCATATAAAGAATTGAAGATACGGCCACCGCCACGGTCATTATTACTGCTAAAGCGGATCCATACCCCATGCGTGAGAACTGAAATGCTTGCTTCATCACCCATGTAGATACTATCTCGCCAGAGTGATATGGTCCGCCACCTTCACCTGTCATCACCCAAAATAAGCCGAATGCCTGAAATGAACCTGTCCAGCATAGAAGGCAGGCGATAACCATGATAGGACGCAATAACGGCAACACGACATGGAGATAGATTTTCCACTCTGTAGCACCGTCTAGTCTAGCTGCCTCCAACAAGGTCACAGGTATGCCCTTAATCGCGGAATAGAAGATTAGCATAAAAAACCCAGCATATGTCCAACCTGAAGTGATGACAACCGCTGGTATGATTGTGTTAGCGCTACCTAGCCACGCTTTAGCCAAATGGGGGTATCCAATTGAACGCAATATCACATTCACTAGACCTATCTGAGGATGGTAAACATAATTCCACAGAAGCCCAATGATAGTCATGGATAAGACCATTGGTGTAAAAAACATGATTCGTAGTGTTCCAAACAAAGGTAGGGATCTGCTAAGTACCAAAGCGATCAAAAGACCGAATAACACTTCGCTAACTATGGTGCCGGCAAAATACGCCACATTGTTCTTGAAGGCAAGCCGGAAGATTCCATCGTTAAACAGGGCTCTTTCGTAGTTAGCTAGACCGGTCCATTCCATGGGACCAAACCCCCGCCAATCGTAAAGGCTATAGTGGAACGTTCCAAAGGCGGGATAGAGCACAAATACTGCAAAAACTACTAGTGCAGGTGCCACGAAAAGGTATGGTCCTATCTGTCTAAACCATTTGGCCTTGGTGTGCAACATTGCACTACCTCCATTCCAAAAGTAGGGGCAGGAGAAACACGCTTGCCCTGCCCCTTGACCCTTTAGCGTAGGTGAGCTATGGCTTGCTCTGCTTCCTCTAAAGCCACTGTGGGCGAGATGCCATCCATGACTTTTGCGACAGCATCATAGAGTGCATAGGCAACTTCAAGTTCATAGCCGGTATCTGGCGGGGCAACTGTCATTTTCGCCTTTTCGCTTATCCGAACTAAAGTAGAAAAGTTGGGATCGACGGCCGCATCCTCAGTACCCTTTACAGCACTTAACCCTCCGGTTTCCTGCACAACGTATCTTTGTACTGGTACAGATGTCAAATACCGCAAAAAGCTAACAGCCTCTTCGAAGTGTGCAGTCTTTGCCCCCACCAAATATCCGGTGGTCAGTCCTATCATGCTACTTTGATCTCCTTTGCCCCCGGAGATAGCCGGTGTATCAAAGCCACCATAGACGAGATCCGGTGCATCCCGTATGGCTGACGGTATTAGCCAGCTACCTATGGGATGCATCGCTGCTTGCTCCATGAAAAACATCATCTGAGCCTCATTAGAATCAATTACATTTACACCCATGTTAAAGTAGCCCTTCTCAACCATTTCGGCCAAGAGTTCCAGGGCAGTTACTACACCCGGATCAGTGAAACTTGTTCCGGCCTCAAGTTTAAGCAAACCATTATACTCTACTTCACCGATTACTCGGCTTAGTATGTGCCCAGCCCAGTTACCCATGGGCCACCCCACGCCCTTATTCCCTGCTGCGATGGGTACTATGCCATTTTGTTTTAGCACCTCACAAATCTCAAGAAACTCGTCCCAAGTACCGGGCTCTTTGAGGCCGAATCTATCAAAGATCTCCTTATTGTACCAGATGAGATTCGTGATACTGAGTGACTCAGGAACCATGTAGATCCTGTCACCGACCATCGAATCAGGCCAAGCGGAATCTACGAAGGCATCTTTCCAACTGTCCTTGAAAAATTCCTCGGTTAGATCTGCCGCAAAGCCTTCAGCCGCATCCCGTCTTACGAGCCATCCGCCCCACTGGGAATAGACATCCGGGGGCGTGCCACCCTGAAAGAGCGAAAGCAAACCGACTGTTTCGTAGATCTCGTCTTTCATCGCGTTCTCTTTGATACGGATACCCGGGTTTGCCTCTTCAAAATCTTTGATAATCTGAGTCAAGGCGTCCCGTGAACTACCGCCAACTGTTGAATGGGCAAACTCCAATACAACTTGGGCCATGACCAAAGAGACACATGACACAACCAGCATACAGCTAAGGATAAGTATGTAACTCGCCTTTTTCACTTTTTGCCCTCCTCTTTATGTCCTGCAAATATGTAGGCTCGACCACACCGATTCCCTTACCACCTCCCATCGTAGTGATATGATCAGGCTCTCTATAACCTATCATGTAATCCATCGGACATGCTCTGACGAAAAGCCAATAGCTCACTCTTGCCACAGTCCCTATAAGCCATGATTAGTGCACCCAGCACTGGGTGACTCTCCCCTGAGATTATCTGTGCTCTAGGGGCTTCAGTTGCTAGTTCAGCACGAAAAGCATCGTGAAGCAATGGTCCGGCATTAGCAAAAACGCCCCCGATCTGGCCAATAGTTATAGCCTCCTCGAGGGCATCCATCTGGTGTAGGATAGATAAAGCGGTCTTGGCTAGGTCTTTTCCAGCTCCGTTCAAAATGTCGCTGCTTACTGCATCACCTTCATAAGCCGCCTTAACGACATAAGGGCCAAATTCTCCGGTCCGATTAGGCGACCATGTACCTTGACTGTAGACAATATCCAGTAGATCTCGTAGATCGCTTATGTCATAACAATCACAAGCATAGTCCGCTAAGCGTGTTTCAGGCCCCCTCCCATCAAAGGCTTGGGTGGCAGCCTTGAGGCCCTTTTGACCAATATCATAGCCACTACCTTCATCACCTAGGAGGTAACCCCAGCCACTAGATCTATACTCCTTCCCACTGATATCCTCGCCATAACCCATTGCGCCTGTACCACTGATGACGATGATACCGGGAAGCTTTTTTATGACAGAGTGAAAGGCGATGACAACATCAGGCACCGCAGTTACTACGGCTTTGGGGAATAGGCTCCGAAATAGTTCCACAATCGGTTTCTCTGAGCCGGGCCAATCGATCCCAGCCATGCCTCCGCAAATAGATACCACTTGGTTAGGGTCATAGCCCTGTAGGCTATCTCCTATAGAACGCAACAGGGCCTCAGTTGTGTGCTCTAGTGGTACAACTTGATGATTAGAGGGTCCACCTACGCCTATGCCTAAGACTTCTCCACTTAGGTTAGCTGCAACACATAGTGTCGATGTCCCCCCGCCATCGATGCCCAGAATAAGCGAATCCCTAGGCAAGTAACCATCCCCCTGTCCCCTACGCAAGTTGCGGTTCCCTCAGTTGTCTACCAACCGTATCTCTCCGGGCCCCACGGGACTCTCTCAAGCTCCTGTTTGACCCTCACATAGGTACCATTAGGTACATCCTCATTGAGCACCACACCAGAGCCTATAACACTATATACGCCCACCTTGCAGCCGGGCATGAGCATGGCATTGACACCGGTTCGGCAATAATCCCCCAGGTAAACAGCATTGGAGAACCGTTTGGGGTATTCCCGCCTCCCCTTTACAACATGGGATGTATGCCCATCATCAAATCGCAAAGTGCCGCAAACCGTAGCAGCACCTATATCAGTGTTGTTGCCGATAATGCCGGACATCTCCATATAGTGATATAGATAGACCCGTTCCATAAGGACTCCATCAAACTCAGCGCAGTGACTGACCACCGAGTAATCTCCGATAGCCGAACCAGCCTCTATGTAACAGTAATTGCCTATGTAACAGTGATCGCCGATAACTGCATTCCCGGTCAATATTGCTCCATTTTCGATGGTGGTATGATCACCAACAATGACATTCCCCTTGATGATCACATTTCTGCCAATGTGGCTATTCTCACCTAGCTTCACATGCCCATCGATAGAGGCAGTATCATGTATAGAAGCACCTGAGCTTAGTGTACTCTCCTCTAGTTCAAGGCAAAGCTTCTTCACCACTAGATTATTAGCCAACAGTATATGCCAGGGTTTATCTAGATCAACGAAAAGGCCCGTAGTCTCAACGGCCCGCACCCTATGCCCATCTTCCACATAATCAGCTAAGGACATTTCTAGGTATCCTTCCAAATGAGGCATCATACCCACCTGAATGTTGGAGAAAACGCCGGAATTGTTCCGAACGTAATCCATAAAACGTCTGGGAAAGGCAAAGGCGGCGAATCTATGGGTGGTACCATCCCTAGGATGGCCCATGATATCTGCGATGAACCCATCCTCCATAGAGCAAGTAATCCAATCACGACTTATTTCTTCGCCTAGTGGCGCGGCAAGAACACTCGGTACATCTCCAGTCTGATCCTCGATTAAGGCGGCCAGATCATCTCTATCCACCAGACAATCACCATATAGAACCAAGAATCTATCGTCATCCACATGGATTACAGCTTGTACCAAGGTAGCCGCGGCTCCCGACGTCTTGCCCACATCAACAACGGTTACATGATTAGTGTTACGAAAATAGTTCCTGATCTGATCGGCAAATTCATGACAGGCGATAACGATGTGTTCAAATCCTAAAGCGAGCAAGGCTTCTACACTGTATCCAATGATGGGTTTCGTAGCAACGGGGATCATCGCCTTACATCGCACCTCAGCATAGGGCCATATCCTTGTTCCTTGCCCAGCTGCCAAGATTACAGCGGTCTTCAAATTTCCACCTCCATCTGCGCCACCGCGTTGAGCCTTAGCGTTCCGGATGACCTTATGTCAAAGCGCCGCCCAAAACACCGACGGGAAGACCCCGGGCCGTTATTTCAAATATCCTTCCAATACCTCGGCGGTGATAGCACCCATCTTCCTCGCCAAATCTAGAGGTATGGACTGAGCAGTGGGTAATGTGATTACTCTACTAGAAACATCCTCTGCTATTGGACAGTCAAAAGGACCACTTAGGTGTTGAAAAACGGGACTTGTATAAAGGGGACTTGGATAGGCAACTCCGGCTGATACCCGATTTGCCAGAAGGTCATCAACGATCTTATCCCTCTGGGAAGCTAAACGCTTCGGCAAAAGGAAGGAATACACATGATAGACGCTCCACGCATAGGGTTTTTCCTCAGGTAGCTGCAGTTCCAATCCTGCAAGAGCATCAGTGTATATCTTTGCTATGGCCCTGCGTATATCATTGGCTTTGTCTAGCTTTCCTAGCTGCACCAGACCGATGGCGGCCTGCAAAGCTGTCAATCTATAGTTGTAACCAACTCTCCCAATCACTCCCCAAGATTTTTCCCCCTGATGGCGAATCTCTCGACAGATCTCAGCAAGTTCGGGATCGTCAGTTGTGATCATGCCACCTTCCCCGGTGGTCATGTTCTTGGTCTCCTGGAAGCTGAAGCAGGTAAGCGGGGCCAGACTTCCCAGACGATTATCTTTGTATTTAGCTCCATGGGACTGACAAGCGTCATCGATCATCGCTAAACCATGACTGTCTGCCAATTCCCGAATCGGATCTAGATCTGCAGGATGACCAAACAAATCAACTGGCATGATGGCCTTGGTGCGGGAGGTGATCTTGCGGGCGGCATCTTCTACGGACAAACAGTAAGTATCCTCGTGGATATCGACAAACACAGGGGTGGCCCCCGCCTGCATAACAGGCCCTACAGTCCCTATGAAGGTAAAAGCGGGCACAAGCACTTCATCACCGGGCTCGATACCCAAAGCAATTAATGCCGTATGTAGTGAAGCTGTACCCGAGTTCACCGCTACAGCCTCTTTTGCGCCCACGTAATCGGCAAAGGCCTCTTCAAACTCACCGACGACACCACTAGTTAGCTGAGTAATCCTAAGAGAGCGCATGACTTCAGTTACGGCTTCAATTTCCTCGTCATCGAAGGCCGGACCAAAGTATAGTTCCTCGGGCATCTCCGAGAAAAACTTACTCTTTTTTGTCATTCGAACAGCACCTCCTATTTGAAGTCCTACTAATAACAAGAGCTTGCGGGGAAGCAAAAATCACCCCCTATAGACCTATAGGTGCTTAATTCTCCCTCGAAAAACCTCAACCCATTTAGACGCTACCTCATCTCCGACACCAATATTGCTACTTACATATGTGGGTGGTATTACGCCTTGAGCTATCAGGTTTTCGGCAACCTGACACATAGTGCCATTCAATATTAGGATCCCAGCTAAACTCGATAGGGGACCAATAGGATAGGGCAAGCCATCGATAGATACACTAGCATCACCGAATTCGCAGCAGTTATCAATAGTGAGATCAGCTACATCAAAAAGCTTCTGCCCCATATGATCCCGGGATTCCATTGACCTAGAGTGTTTCAACGAAGTGATGGCAATAGTCGATAAACCCCGTTCATGTGCTGTTCTGGCCATTTCAACTGGCACAGGGTTTATACCAGAATTTGATGCGATGATCAGAACCTCCCCGGATCTGACCCCATAGCGATCCAGTATCTTGGGGGCGTAGCCATGTAAGCGTTCTAAAGCTGTGCTTTTTGCTGCGCCTTCATGTAACATCAAACCGGTCTCCAGCATGGCATTTACGTTGGCAAAGCCACCGGCCCGATAAAAGAGCTCCTCTGCGAGCATGTGGGAGTGCCCTGTGCCAAATATGTGTAGGATACTATTCTCATTTGTCATGGCAGTGGTAATCATGTTTGCTGCTTGCTCGATGGCTTCCCTCTGGGTCTTGTGGATCAAGTTAAATATTGCTGCTACTTGTTCAAAATAGTCTATGTACGCGGGGGACTTGCCATCACCATTCGCAGAAAATTGCCAAATCCCTTTCTGTTGATCCACTATCGACCCCATCCCCTCACCCTGTTGGTAGGAAAATTACATGCTTGCACAATCAGTCTAGTACCAATGTTCCCTAATGTCAAGGACATTGGTGTTATTTTCCGCCATAGGAGATGTTTTTGTGACTAAAGTTCCCTGCCAGCGCGATAAGACCACGCTAGATCCTTGGATATTGTGTAACTAGCTAGGCTATGATATTGTAGCAATATGATAACAAGAGAGGAAACTGAGGTGGAGTAAGTGAATATGCCTGAATTTCAATTGGCAAACCCTATACAAAGCCAGATCCGCAACCTCTATTCATCCTTGAGACCCTCTGAAAGAAAGGTTGCAGATTTTCTTCTGGAGAGCCCTGATAAGGTTATTTATCTTTCCATATCCGAATGTGCAGAAAGGTGCAATGTGAGTGAGACTACAATAATCCGATTTGCCCGTCTACTGGGCCTGTCCGGATACCAAGAACTTAAGATCGAGCTCGCCAAGACTTCCGTAGCACCTAGTAGTGGCCTTTCGGAGGAGATTACACCAGACGATACTATGTCAGAGGCAATAACCAAGGCACTACAGGCCAATGCGGGGGCGATCATGGATACCCTTGGGATCATGGATTTGGATAATCTGGAGAGGGCGATCCAAGCTATGCTCAGGGCCAAAAGGGTGCTGATCTGTGGATTTGGTACATCGGGTATAGCCGGGCAATATCTAGCCTACAAACTGCTTCGTACTGGGATTGAGGTGCTATGGTACCCAGACTTCCATCTACAGCTGATGTCAACGACTGTTCTAAAACCACACGATATCGTGGTGTGCATATCTTTTAGCGGATCCACAAAGCAGGTGCTCGAGCTCGCCGAACTGGTGCAAAGCGAGGGCATAAAGGTCATCTCTATTACCAACTATAGACGCTCACCTCTAGCAAAACATAGTGATATCCTATTGCTTACCTGCTCCAATGAAAATCCGTTTATGAGTGGGGCCGCGGCTTCCATCATAGCTCAAATTGCCATCATCGATGCACTATTCATCGGCCTTGCCATGAAGAATCCGGGGCATTCAACCGAGTTCATCCAAAAGACAACCAATACAATCAAGTCGCAGAAAGTGTAGGGACAAAGGCGATGTTTGACGACAATGGGGCGATATGATACTACGGTCTACCGCATTGCAGAGGCCTTTTCCTGAATCGTACCCCAAGAGTCCTTGGCTTTCATACAGGATATTGGGCATCTTTGACTCCATTGCGGGCAGTGACAGAGTAAGTAACTTAGTACTATCCTGCGAACCCTGTAATTTAGCCAAAAGAACCAAAACAACTGCTGAGTTTGGTTGCCCTTCGGTGCAAGAAAAAGCCTAGGAGCCCTTAAAACATGCTGCGGCTCTAAATACTACACGCTGGGCGTTATTCCGGTGCCTAAAAATCAATTGGTTTGGATATTGAGACTGGAACAGGAGGACAAACCAAATACAATAGAATTCGGCATAGGTTACCGAAGGAACATTGGATTGACGCTCTTCGCGTTGGTAAAAGCACTCCCAAGCAGTTAAGTACAGAAGGGATAATACCGCTTCAAATAGCTGCAACTGGACATGGGCGTAGGCAACGACATTGCATCCGGAAGGCAGATTAAGACGCGGACCTAGGCGATTTACGGAGTTAGCCCGCTATCGGATTTCCCGATGGATTTATGTTCGCGGGAACTATGAATCCGGCGTTTCATCAGATAGGCAACGCTGTTCCCCCACTCCTAGTCGCCAAGATAGCGGAGCAAATACCGATTCAACTAAGGGGGTGCTCCGATGAAAAAGCTCGCCATGAAGAGGCTGACAGCATCTAGTTGGCAGCCTCGTTCTAGTCCCCTATCAACTTTCCTCAGGAAGCAGAACCTCACTGGCAGTCTCAGCATCCCTAGCTTTCACAAGTAGTCTAATGCCGCCAAAGGCATAGGTCCCACCGGGATATATTTGGGCTAGGCCCTTGTTAACCAAAATAGCTTCTATACCGTAAGCCTCTAACTTCCCCTTAGCCAGATCGGCCTCTATAATGCTATCGTATTCGCCGACTTCAATTAAATCTTCCATGGCTGCCGCTCCCTTCGCCAAGGTGATGTTGCCAATAAATTGGCACACATGGAGTATATCCCTAGCTTGTTGCTTCTTGGTACCCCTATTTCGCCCTGCATGCTCAATCTAGATTCAATAGTATGCGGTTGTTCCGCAAAACTTACACACCTAGCACAAGCAAGCCACATTACTCCTTGAGCACTGCCCCTGTAGCGGCAGAGGTGACTAGCCTTGCGTACCGGTTCAAATACCCTTTGAGCGTACGTTCTACCGGTTTCCAAATGGCTTTCCTCTCTGCTAACTCTTCGTCAGATACCAAGAGTTCTATGCGATGGTTAGGGATATCAATCCTGATCTCATCGCCTTCCTTGACCAAAGCAATCGGGCCCCCTTCTGCCGCCTCTGGGGAAATATGTCCAATGGCCGCGCCTCTAGTGGCTCCAGAAAATCGTCCATCGGTAATCAAGGCAACAGAATCGTCTAGTCCCATGCCCACCACAGCCGAAGTGGGGGTTAGCATCTCTCGCATGCCCGGTCCACCCTTAGGGCCTTCATA